>CBFDAN010000451.1:0-1517 GCA_965602815.1 uncultured bacterium | reverse complement strand
TATTGCTTCTTCCTCGACAAGGAGGAGTTGTACGAGGGCAGCCGCTTCCACATGTCGGATGAGGTGCTTGATCGCTACATCAAGCAACTGATCGACGCACACTCCTCACCGGTCGTGACCGTGGCGTGGCAGGGGGGCGAACCCACGTTGATGGGCCTCGACTTCTACCGCCGGGCGATCGAGGCGCAGGAGCGCTATCGCAAGCCGGACACATCCTTCGAGAACACGATCCAGACCAACGGGACGTTGCTCACGGACGAGTGGTGCGAGTTCCTCAAGGAGAACGAGTATCTCGTCGGCATCAGCATCGATGGTCCACAACCGCTCCACGACGTCAACCGGGTGAACAAACGCGGCGAAGGTACGTTCGACAAGGTGATGCGAGGCCTGCGCCTGCTCCAGAAGCACGAGGTCGACTACAACGTGCTCACAACCGTCAACGCCGTGAACGGGGCGTTCCCGCTCGAGGTCTATCACTTCCTTCGTGACGATGTCGGCACCGACTGGATGCAGTTCATCCCCGTGGTCGAGCGTGTTGACGAGGATGGGAACCCTGCGTTCTTGAACGGCACGTATGCCTCCGATCGGTCGGTCGGCTCCGAGCAGTTCGGGCAGTTCCTCTCGGTGATCTTCGACGAGTGGGTCCGAAATGACGTCGGGAGTGTCTACGTCCAGACGTTTGAGGCGACGGTGCGCAACTGGATGGGTCTTCCGTCGTCCGGCATGTGCGTCTTCAACGAGACCTGCGGATTGGGTGTTGCTTTGGAACACAACGGCGATCTCTACTCCTGCGACCACTTCGTCGAACCCGAGTACCTCATCGGGAACATCGGCGCCACGAACATGGGGGACCTCGTCGGCTCACAACGGCAGCACGACTTCGGCATGGACAAACGGGACAATCTCCCCCAGTACTGCCTCGATTGTGACGTCCGGTTCGCCTGCCACGGTGAGTGTCCCAAGAACCGGTTCATCGACACACCGGACGGTGAACCCGGCTTGAACTACCTGTGCGCCGGCTTCAAGGATTTCTTCCACCACGTCGACGAACCGATGAAGGTCATGGTCGAGGCGATTCGCGCCGGGCAGACCGCCGCACCGGTGATGCAGTTCATGGCACAGCGCGACGCCGCGTTCACGGCGTCCGTCGCGCAGGCCGGCCGCAACGACCCATGTCCGTGTGGGAGCGGCGAGAAGACCAAACGGTGCCACGGGTCGCGGCAGGCACATGCAGGAGAGGCTCCGGCGATGCCGACGGCGCCCGGAGATCCACGGCCGAGAGTTCGCTGAGGTCTCGGCCCGACACCCGCCGACGGCTCTGACCCGCCAGGCCTCACCCATCTCACGGAGGTAGGCCCGAACTGCCCCCGGTGCAGTAGATGTGGCCGAGCCGGGACGTCCATTCGATTTCGCCGTTGGGGAGGATCTTGTAGGTCCACCCGGCCGCGTGGCGGATACCGTGGTCGTGGCGGATACCGTGGTCGTGGCGGCACAGGGGTCCAAGATCCTCGGTCCTG
>CBFDAN010000450.1:0-1520 GCA_965602815.1 uncultured bacterium | reverse complement strand
TACCTCGGAGGTGTTCTCGCCGAAGAGCTGGAGGACAATCCCCGAGACGACCTCCTCGGTGCCGTTGCGTGATACGAAGCCGCGCCTTATCTCGCGGCCGTACTCTACGTCAGCGACGTCGACTATCTTGACGGGGACGCCGTCCGTCGACGTGATGTGGATGTTCCGTATGTCCTCGAGGCTCTTGACCAGCCCGATCCCCCGCACGAGGTGTTCCTCCCGGCCTAGCACCATGAACTGGCCGCCCACGTTCCGGTTGTTCCTCTCGACCGACTCGACGAGTTCCTCGAGGCTCACATGGTACTCGTTCAGAGCGTATGGATCGACCTGGATCTGATACTGCAGGACGTGGCCGCCGATCGAGAGGATGTCGGTGACGCCGCGTACGGTCTGGAGCCGGTACTTGACGACCCAGTCGTTGATCTCGCGGAGGTAGACGCCGGGCTCCTTGCCGTCGGTGTCGGCGTTCTCATCGAGGGTGAGGTAGTATATGAATATCTGCCCGAGGCCGGTCGAGATGGGACCGAGCTTGGGTGGTTCGTGCATGTCGGGAAGGTCCGCAGTCGCGCCCGCCAGGCGTTCGGCCACGATCTGCCGCGCGAAATAGATGTCGACGTCGTCCTCGAAGTAGACGTAGATGACGGACATGCCGAAGGCGGAGGTCGACTTGGTCTGGGTAACGCCGGGGAGCCCCGTCATCTTCGACTCGATCGGGAATGTTATGAGTCGCTCTACCTCTTCGGGTGCCATGCCGTGGGCCTCCGCGAATATCGGCACCATGATGGGGGAGATGTCGGGAAAGGCATCGACCGGCAGCTGAAAGTACTGATAGATTCCGAATCCGACGATCCCTATGAATATAAGGATGACGAGGAACCGGTAGCGCAGCGAGAATCGAACGATGTTTCTATCCATGACTCCAGTCCCCCTTCCTAGTGGCCGTGCCCCGCGTGACTGTCGAGCTCGCCGGTTACGAGTATCGCTTTGAGTTCGAACGCTCCCTTTATCACATAGCTCCAGCCCGGTTCGAAGCCGCTAACGATCTCTACGATCGCATGGGAGGAGCGACCCGTGACCACTGGATGGGCTTCGAAGCCGTGGCCGGTCGGCACGAAGAGAACCGTCTCGCCCTCGATCGTCTGGAGGGCGTCCCGGGGTACGGCGACGGCGACCTCATCGCTCTCGACGGCAATGTGCGCCTTGACGAAGGTGCCTGGGCGGAGGGTTCCGTCCGGGTTCGAGAGGATGATCCGGGCGAGCGCCGTGCGGGTCTCGTGCTCGAGCACGGGGCCCACGTAGTCGATCGTGCCCTGAGCCACGGGCTTGCTGCCGCCGTTTGAGAGTATCGTGACGGGCTGGCCCTCGCGGATATAGGCCAGGTCCTTCTGGTAGACGCTGATATCGATCCATACTGTGCCGAGGTCGGCAACCATGAAGATCTCCGAATTTCCTTCGAGTGCCGCCCCGAGGCTGATCTCCTTGTGAATCACCGTGCCGTCGATCGGAGAGAGGATCTCGTA
>CBFDAN010000449.1:0-1521 GCA_965602815.1 uncultured bacterium | reverse complement strand
ACGAGCAGATCGTTCGCCATCGCCAACGGACCGTCATAGGTGCTGCGGATCTGCTCGTAGACGTCATACCGCGTATCGAAATCGTTGTAGAAATGCCACGCAACGGCCATGCGCGGCTTGACCTTCGCCATGACCGCACCGAACGCCGACGGAGCTGTGTGGACATGCACCGCCACGTTGATCGCCGTCGTCGGCGAGAACCGATACTGATCAACGAGTTGATCCATCGTCGGGAAACACTCGTGAATAGCGAGATCAGCGTCCTTGGCATACTCGACGAACCACTTGTTCGGATACGTGTCGCCACCGAACACGAACTTCAATCCGTTCCACTCGAGGCTGTAGCTCACCGCACCGTCGATCGCATGAACCGCAGGGAACGAACGCACCGTCACACCGTTCTCCTCGAACACGACCTTGTGCTCGGCGCGGTAGTCGAACTCATGCACCTCAAGCTCACCACCACCCGAAGGAATCTCACCCATCCGACTCGCAACATCCCACATCATCGACGCCTTGAAGCCCTCAACACACGACTTGGTGCCCAACTCGGACGTGTCGCCGCTCGGACCCCAAATGCGGAGCGGACCATGCCGGCCACCGGTCCAGCCACCAATCCACAGCGCCACAAGATCGGCGAAGTGATCTTGATGGAGATGGGTGATGAATACCTTGTCGACCCAGTCGTAGGGAATCTCGAGGGCACCGAGGTTGGCCATTGACTCTGAGCCGACATCGAAGACGAACTTGTCGCCGTTCCCCAACTCGACGAGGATCGACGCCGAGGCCTGGCTCTTCCGGGGATTCGGCATGCCGCTGCCGAGAATGACCACCCGCATCTCGTCGGGCCCAAGGCTCTCGGTGTTCGGGAAATAGCCGGAATGGTCGGCCCGCGGCTCAACCGGGGACTGCTCCATCCAGTTGCCGTGATTCTGACCGATCAGACCATGCTTGCGCTTGCCTTCTGTCATGTCCGCTCCCTTTCGCTCCGACTTCCACGTCCATCGCTCTTGCACGATTGATATTTCGATATCTGATATTGCGATATCGAATCAGACCATACCGTAGAGCATCCGACGATTCAAATGGGTTTCAACCGTCGACCGGCGGCGGCTGATAGGCCGGGTTGATGGCACCGAGCACTTGGTGGAGCAACTCTTCGAGCATGAGTGCCTGGGCCGGGGTCAGAGCCTCCCCGATGGTTTCATTGATCCACGTCAGCTGGATTCGGAGGCCCGCGTCGGCCAAGCGAAGGCCCTCCTTCGTCGGGTGAACGAGGCGAGCACGCCCGTCGGTCGGATCGAGTGCCCTCTCGACCAGGCCGAGTGCCTCGAGCCGATCAACCAGGGAGGTCATACCTGATGCCGAGATCCCCAGGAAGTCGGCGAGCGCCCCAGGCTTGCGATACTTCGCGCCCCACACGAAGAGCGTGATCAGCGCCTCGAACTCACGGTTGCTGACGCCAAGCTCGCGGAGATACTCTTCGTCAAAGACTCGATCCGTGGCGCGCCCAAAGATCAC
>CBFDAN010000448.1:0-1537 GCA_965602815.1 uncultured bacterium | reverse complement strand
CGCCATAAACGCGAACGCAAGGATGAGTTCGGCGACGGCAAGCGTTCCGAAGGCGATTCGCCACGAAACCCCGACTGCGAGGAGGAACGTCACGAAGAGCGGACCAAGCGTGGAACCGATTCCGAAACCCGTGTGCACGATTCCCATCGACCGCGCTCCTCGATGCACGGCGACGTAGGCATTCACACCGGCGTCCATCAAGCCTCCCGCAAGCCCCACCATGAACCCGGCAAGGAGAAACGGGATCCAGGCAGAACTCACGGCAAATACCGCAAGGCTCAAGGCCGCCGCCAGAGCGGCGAAGACGAGGATCGGCCCTGTCGAGAAGCGTCGGGTCAACTCCCCACTTGCCAGCGTCGAGACCGTGTACCCGGCACCATACGCGAACGTGATGAAGCCGAGGTCGGCAAGTGCCCGACCCAGGTCGTCGGCGGCCGTTGGCCAGGCGACACCCATGGCCGCCATCGGCATTCCGAGCAAGACGAAGCTGGCCGCCATGACGGCGAACACACGGTTCCTGTGGTTCACGCGCTCAGCCTAGGAAGGCCGAGGCGCGCTGAGTGCGGCCGATCAGGCGGGGGGTGGGACGACCTGCGGGGACGGCTCAGTCTCCCAGGTGCCGTACTCGGCCCCAACCGTCACATCGGCTGTCGCTACGGCGTCACGGAGCCAGGCGTCGATGGCAACCACGACCAACTGCTCTTCCATGAGTGGAAGCACTTCCTCGGCCGTTGCAACGGTTCGGTTTTCGACGAGGATGATGTGATGTCCGAAATCGGTCTCAACCGGTTGCGTGACCTCACCGATCGGCGCTGCAACGGTCGCTGCCGCGAATTCCGGCACATACACAGACGCTGAACTGCACCCCAGCGAACCGCCGTCAGGTCCGGTTCCGGTGTCGATCGATACCTCTGTGGCCACAGCGGCGAAGTCCTCGCCGGCATCGAGGCGCTCGACCACGGTCTTGGCCTCATCCTCGGTCTCGACGAGTACGTGCGAAGCGCAAACCTCGGTGAATTCGAGAGGATTCTCGTCGATCGCTGCTTGAGCGTCAGCGAATGTCGGCATCTCTACCGTCGGTGACACCGCCACGGTCACGGCGTCCTCGATGAGGAACTGGTTGGCGACCATGGTGAGCCCCGCCTCTGACACGTTCTGTGCAGCCAGGAATCCGTCGAGGTCGCCGACATAGCCGGAATCGAAGAGGATCGTCTCGATCTCCGCATCGGTCTCCTCCTGCGTCGGCTCGAATCCGAGGTCGGTTGTCGCCCTTTGCTCGATGGCCGTCCACTGAATCAGCGTGCTGAGGTACTGCGCGTTCTGTGTGTCTGTGAACTCTTCATCGACCTCGTAGAAGAGACCGTCGATATCGTTCGCGGTGATATCGGTTCCATTGACCGTCGCTGCCGTGGACGACGAGTTGCCGCAGGCGGCAAGAACAAGCCCAAAAGCCGCAATCAGAAAGAGCAGACGCTTCATGAGTTTCCTTCGTAGAAGATCAGTGGAGGTGAGGCTAGGGAACGATTCGACAAACCCT
>CBFDAN010000447.1:0-1544 GCA_965602815.1 uncultured bacterium | reverse complement strand
GTGCTTGCGGCCGCTACGTGGATCCGCGGGGAGCCCATGCGCTTCCCGCTGGTGTTGACCCTTCCGTGGACGCTCGTTCGCGGGAGACGCCCGTAGGGATGGATCACGCGGCGAAGCGCTCCCCGAGGATGGCGGATGCCTGGTCGACGATCAGATCCCACGGCGCATCGGGCGTCTTCGACAGAGTCACGAAGTCCGCCGTCATGAACACGCCGGTGACGCCGGGGAGCCCGAGAAGCGCTGCGGCGGTCGGGTCGTCGACGTCGCTCTCCGCGACGAAGGTCGCCGGCCCACCGACGTCGGAGCCCACGGTCAATCTGAGGGCGTTATGGTTCGGTGTGTTCGAGATCTGCACAGCCGTAGCCCGCGAGGCTAGTGCCTCCACAACCCGGGGCTCGCAGGGGGAAATATGTGCCCCACGAACCCTGGGTTCGCAAGGGAAATCGGGTGTCGATCTGGCCCACTGTTCGTCGTGGTCGTGTCGATGATCCTCGGTGTCGATGTCGGAGGGACCTTCACCGATCTCGTCGCGTGGGACGGCGAGCGGATTCAAACGGCGAAGCTCCCGACGACCCCCGACCAGAGCGAGGCGGTCCTCGACGGCGCGTCCGAACTCGCCGACACGGTCGACTCCTTCCTCCACGGGACGACCGCGGCGACGAATGCCCTCCTCGAACGCACCGGGGCCCACACGCTCCTCGTGACATCGCCGGGCTTCCAAGACGTCATCGAGATCGGCCGGCAGGATCGCCCGAGCCTCTACGACCCGAGCGTCGCGCGACCCGAACCTCTCGTCAAACGGACGGATCGCGTCTCCGATCCTTCGAGCGTCGATCCGGGGAACTACGAGTCCGTCGCGATCAGCCTGCTGGACTCGTACCGCGACCCGTCCGGGGAACGCTTGCTTCGAGCGGCGATCAACGAAGCGTCCCCGGGCACCGCGGTGTCGGTCTCGAGCGAGGTCGTCGCCGAGTTCCGTGAGTTCGAGCGGACATCGACAACGGTGCTCAACGCATACCTCACGCCCGTGGTCGCCGACTACCTCGCCCAGCTTGAAGCCGGAGTGCGATCCGCTGGGCTCGCAGACGGTGTCTCGGTGATGCGTTCGTCCGGGGGTCTGATCGATGCTTCCGACGCCGCCCATCTCCCCGCGTCGATCCTGCTTTCCGGCCCGGCCGGCGGGGCCATGGCGGCTGCGTCGGTCGGCACTGTGCTCGGCCGGGATCGCGTCATCGCGTTCGACATGGGCGGCACGTCCACCGACGTCTCGCGTATCGAAGGAGGGCGTCTGGAAATCGCCTACGAGAGGTCAGTGGATGGCTACGCGTGCCGCATGCCGTCGATCGCGATCCACACCGTCGGAGCAGGGGGAGGCAGCATCGGGTGGGTCGATGCCGGTGGGTCGCTGCGAGTCGGGCCGCGAAGTGCCGGAGCTGTTCCGGGGCCGGCCTGCTACTCACGAGGCGGTGTCGACGCCACTGTGACCGATGCCAACGTCTATCTCGGCCGTATCGCCCCGGACGCGGCGCTCGGCGGGCGGCTCA
>CBFDAN010000446.1:0-1565 GCA_965602815.1 uncultured bacterium | reverse complement strand
ATCGAGATCCTCGGAATCTCGGTCGTCCCGAAGAACCTCGTCACCATCGGCGTCGCTCTCCTCGTGCTCGCCGGCGTCGGACTGTTCCTTCAGCGCAGCCGCTCCGGCACTGCGATGCGGGCGGTCGCCGACGACGCCGATCTCGCCGAGTCGTCCGGCATCGACGTCAACCGCATCATCCTCATCACCTGGATGCTGGCCGGCGGACTCGCAGCCCTGGGCGGCATCTTCTTCGGACTCAACGAGGCCGTTCAGTGGGACATGGGTTTCCGGCTGTTGCTCCTGATCTTCGCTGCTGTTGTGCTCGGCGGACTCGGCACCGCATACGGCGCGATGGTCGGCGGCTTCGTCGTCGGCATCGCGGTCGAGATGAGCACGCTCTTCATGCCCAATGAACTGAAGACTGCGGTCGGCCTCGTCGTCCTGATCGTGATCCTGCTGGTCAAGCCACAAGGCCTCTTCGGCACGAAGGAGAGGATCGGCTGATGGATTGGGGCAGCGTATTCATTGACGGCATCCTCGCCACGATTGGCCCGGTCACGGCGGCGTATGCAATCTCCGCAATCGGCCTCAACCTGCAATTCGGATATGCCGGACTCCTCAACTTCGGTCACGTCGCTTTCATGCTCGTCGGTGCCTACGGCATGGCGATCACGGTGGACCTCGGCGGACCCCTGTGGCTCGGGGTCATTGTCGGGATCCTGATAGCTGCGTTCCTGGGATTCCTCCTCGGCCTCCCAACCCTGAGATTGCGCGCCGACTACCTCGCGATCACGACAATCGCCGCCGCCGAGGCAATCCGCCTCGTCGTGCGCTCGAGCTGGGCGCAGCCGCTCACCAACGGCGTTTTCGGAATCCAGGGTTTCGCCGACTCGTTCTTCGATCTCAACCCGTTCCCGCCGGCCGAGCTCTACGGCATCGGGAGTCTCATTGTCACCGGTCGAAAGCTCTGGGTCATGATTGTCGGATGGACGATCGCAGTCCTTCTGACCTTGCTGATCCGCCGCCTCATCAACAGCCCATGGGGTCGCGTTCTCAAAGCGATCCGCGAAGATGAGGATGCCACCACGTCGCTCGGGAAGAACGTCTTCGCCTACAAGCTTCAGGCACTGATGATCGGCGGAGCGATCGGCGGGATCGCCGGAATGCTGCTGGCTATCGAACAGCAGAACGTGACACCCGATGCCTATCTTCCACAGGTCACCTTCATTCTCTATGTCATCGTGATCCTCGGCGGCGCCGGCACGATCCTCGGCCCGATCGTGGGGGCCGTCGTCTTCCAGTTCCTCTTCTTCACCGTCGATGCGCTCATGGTCAACGCACAAGGGAGCATCGGTTGGGTGGGAGACCTGCTCACGCCGGCGGCTGCCGGCCAGGTGAAGCTGGTCCTCGTGGGCGTTGGCATGATGGTTCTGATGATCTTCCGACCGCAGGGGATCCTCGGAAGCCGAGAGGAGGCGTTGATCGATGAACGGTGATCATCCAATGCTCGGCATCGCACCTGAGCCGGGGGTCCACAAACCCGATCCCGTGCTGGTGGCCAACGACCTTCAGCGGTCGTTCGG
>CBFDAN010000445.1:0-1566 GCA_965602815.1 uncultured bacterium | reverse complement strand
CTCGGCGCCGATCTTCTTCGCACCTTCGAAACCCATCGATCCGCTCAAGTAGTTCCTCGTTGGCAGCCCGCCGACCGCGCTTTGGCTTTCCGTGATATCCATCGTCCCGTATTTAGCGAGGCCCCAGACGTCCTCGTCTTCGCGAACGAGCGGGATGGATCGTTGCACGATGGCCCGGAGTGCGGCCGGGTCCGCCATCGGAAGCTTCTTCTTGCCGCCCCGGACCACGATCGCCTTGAGTTTCTTGCTGCCCATCACGGCTCCCATACCGGTGCGTCCGTGGGCCCGTGTCGCCATCGACATGATGGCGGCGAATCGAACCAGCTTCTCGCCGGCGGGACCAACCTGCAGGATCTCGACGCGAGGGTCTTCGAGCTCAGCTTCGAGAATGTCGTCAACGGCGTTGGTCGTCTTGCCCCAGAGGTGGGAAGCATCGCGGAGCTCGGCCTGGCCTTCCTTGATCCACAGGTACACGGGTTTCGGAGAGGTGCCGCGGACGACGATGCCGTCGAACCCAGCGAACTTCAGTTCGGCAGGCCAGAACCCGCCAGCCTGGCTGTCGCCGACGGCGCCGGTAAGCGGTGACTTTGCAACAACGGTGCATCGACTCTGCCCGGCGACGGGTGCTCCTGTGATACCGGAGAGCATGAACGCCATGGTGTTGTCTGGTCCGAGAGGGTCGGCACCTGCCGGTGTGTTCTTCAAGAGGTAGTACATGCCAAGGGCACTTCCACCCAGGTAGGTGCGGTAGAGCTCCTCCGTTGGTTCCTCGACTTCGATGGTCCCGGTGGTGAGGTCAACGTGCAGGATCTTCCCGGCGTAGCCAAACATCGTGGAGTGCTCCTTGGTGACAGCAACCTTCGTCACGATAGTTGAAGACTGGGGGCCGCCGGTGGGCAGCCCCCAGTCTTACGACGTCGTTGGTTGGTTTCAGTTCCGGCTAGCGAGCGAATCCCGGATTTGCGTGAGCAGCTCGACCTCGTCCGGACCTGCATCCTCTTCTTCGCCGGTGCCCGTGCTATCGCGATATGCGTTGTACGGCTTGACGATGAAGAAGAACACGGCCGCCGCGACGAGCAGGAATGCCACGATCGCCGTGATGAACGAGCCGATCAGGATCTGGGAATCGTTGATTGTCCAGATGATGGAACCGAAGCTCGGCTCGCCGAATGGAATCGCAACAATCGGCATCAGGACGTCGTCAACGAGCGCACCGATCAGTGCGATGAACGCGGCACCCATGATGAACCCGACGGCGATGTCGATCATGTTGCCCTTGGCGATGAAGTCGCGGAACTCTTGAACCATGGTGGTCCCCCTTGTGTCTGGTGTGAGCGGTCAAACGAGACGATTCCCGACCGCCAGACGCCAGCGTCCAGCTTCCAGCTCGAACCGATCACCCGTCCCCCCGGCCGAAGGACGGGGGGACGCGGAGGAGCGTGAGCGACGATGCAGGGGGGTTCTGGGAGCCTGAACGTGGAGATGAGGCTGGGGAGATGACCCTCTCGGAAGCGGAGGAGCGTGAGCGACGATGCAGGGGGGTTCTGGGAGCCTGAACGTGGAGAT
>CBFDAN010000444.1:0-1569 GCA_965602815.1 uncultured bacterium | reverse complement strand
GCATTGTTCGACCCGACTCTCTCACCGCCCATAGGTGTTTCTTCTATGTCAAGCGGCTTGTTTGAGTTGGGTTGTTTGGGTGTCGGTGTGGAGGGTTCGGTAGATGAATCGCCCTGGGTTTCATAGAGACTCGGGGGTTTGAGTCTCGGCCGGTTCGGCTGGGACGTTTTGACGGTAGTAGTCGGCTTCGTGGTTTGCCGGGGTGGTGTAGCCGGGTCCGGGTGTGATCTCGCCGTGGAGGCGCCGGTTGTTGAACCAGTCGACGTAGGTGAGTGTGGCGAATTCGACGTCGGCGAGTCCGGTCCATGGTCCCTTCGGATAGATCAGCTCCCATTTGTAGAGCCCGTTGAAACTCTCGACGAGCGCGTTGTCATAGCTATCGCCCTTCGAACCGACCGAAGCGACGATGTCGTTGTCGGCGAGACGCTTGGAGTAGCGCAGCGACAGATACTGCACGCCGCGATCTGAATGATGGATCAGGCCCTGAAGGCTGTCGGTTCGGCCCCGGTTGTAGATCGCCATCTGCAACGCGTCGATCGCCAAGTCGGTGCGCAACGATCGTGACGCTTGCCACCCGACGATCATCCTCGAGTAGACGTCGACGATGAACGCCACATACACCCACCCGGTGGTGGTCTTGACATACGTCAGATCCGCGAGCCACAGCCGGTTCGGGACCGACGCTTTGAACTGTCGTTCGACCAGATCGGCTGGACGCCCCAGCGTGTCGTCGCTCGTAGTGGTGCGTATCGAGATGCGACCCCGCCGGCAGCCGTGCAGACCCATGTCGGCCATCAGACGTTCAACGGTGCACCGCGCCACCCTGATGCCGTCCTTGTTCAACTGGTCCCACACCTTGTCCGCGCCGTAGACGCACAGGTTCTGATCCCACACCCGCAGGATCTCCGGACGCAGCTGGGTGTCGCGGACCTGGCGAGCCGACGGAGTCCGCTTCCGAGCCGCGTAATAGGTCGCTGGGGCGATCGGTAGCTGTGCACAGATCGGCTCGATACCCCACCGCAGCCCACTGCTGCGTCGGTCCTTGTACTCGTCGATGAAGGCGATCATCTCTTGTGTTGGCGGTCGAGCTCCGCCCCGAAGAAAGACGCCGCTGCTTGCAGAATGTCATTGGCTCGACGCAGCTCAGCGTTCTCACGCTTGACGCGTTTCAACTCCGCAAGCTGATCGCTGGTCGGGCCCGAACGGATACCCCGGTCTGTCTCCGCCCGCCGAACCCACAACCGGACCGTCTCGGCCGTCGGACCCAGCTTCTCAGCAACCGAGCAGATCGCCTCCCACTGCGACTCGTACTCGCCCTCATGATCAAGGACCATTCGCACCGCACGCTCACGCAACTCATCGGGATACTTCCCCCGATGTTGATGATGTTGAATCGTCATAGCTCCATCCTCTCAAAGTCTGGAGCCTCCACAAAACCCGGGGCGATTCACTTTTGTCTTTTGTCTTTTGTCTTTTGTCTGGGCTACTTCTCGTACAGCTTCTCGATGTCTTCGCCGTAGCGGTCGAGGACGGCGCGGCGTTTGACTTTCAGGCTCGGGGTGAGCATGC
>CBFDAN010000443.1:0-1573 GCA_965602815.1 uncultured bacterium | reverse complement strand
GCCCGCCGTCCTGATCCCATTGTCGGAGCACTGGAGTGCGGCTCCTGCGACATGCGTGCCGTGACTCCCCCTGGGGTTCCCTGGCTCCGGCTCGGCCGACGGGGCACCGGTGGTGGCATCATACGGGAACCGGAATGTGTGGCACGCAAGATCCTCGCCGCCGGCGGAGACGCCACCGTCGATGACGGCCAGCGTGACGCCACTCCCATCCCCAAGATCCCATGCATCGGGAATTCCCACATCGGAGAGATGCCATTGATCCGGGAAATACGGGTCGTCGGGTGGCAAGGCGGAGAACAACTCGTAGATGTAGTTGAGGCTCGCGGCCTCGATGCCGGGTGTGAGGTTCAGCCGCTCGACGGCCTGTTCGGGTGTTTCGCCCGGCCGCACCGGGACAGAACGCCATTCCGGACCTTGGCCCTGCCCGCGAAAGCCGGCGGAACTACCTTGAACGAGCACGGTCTCGGATGCGACGTTGCTTCCTCGACCGGAATGGTCGGCATCCGGCTTGGCGGCGGAAGGAGGTGTTGCGATGACCCCCAGCAACAGCACGACGACAGCCACGACTACAGCGGCGGGCCGATGGGCGGTCGTCTTGGCGTGCACCGCGACCTCCCTGGGGTCGATCAGTAGTTGACGGGTGGAACGCTACCCGCACAGCTGCCGTACGGAGAGAGGAGGAGCGTAGCGACGCTCTCTCAGTCGATCGTTACCAGTGCGTTGTACCTGTGTGGCCAGCGTTCGGTTGTGATGCTGCCGTCTGCGTGTCGGATTGCCCGCGTCGACACGACATCACCCCCGGCGGCTGTAGTGGCCCAGCCGCTGACTCCTGCCGTGACGACTCTGCCGTCGTTCCAGCCCCAGAAGTCGACCGTCACCGAGTCCCGAGTGTGCGACGTATCGATCATGAGCGGTGTCGACGTGTCGTTGCGGAACTTCACGTCTGGACCGGTCCATCCCAGGGTCGCTTCCCGGCCCATTGGATACCGGGAGAAGTAGATCGAGTGAGGGCGGTGGTACACATCCTCGTACCCGCCGAAGAACACGGCGTTGAAGAGGGTTGTGGCGAACTGACTGGTACCACCGCCAATATTCACCGGACTGTCGCAACAGTAGATCTCCCCGTTGATGATCGCCCCTGCGGCGACGTACCCCTTTTCTGTGGTTCGCTGACCGACATGCCCGTTCAAAGAGAACACCGCTCCCGGATCAACGATGACTCCGTCCGTTGCGTCAGCGATGGTCTGGATGTTCACATTTCGGTCCTGTCCCGGCGTGTAGAAGGTCGTGAAAGTCGAGACACGCACTCGCGGGTTGCAGGGCTTGCCGGTGATCGCTGCGATGCGGTTCGCCGTCGGGCCCGGGACCGCCTTGTCGGATACCAAGAGCAGCGGATCGGATTCCGTGAGCGGCACCCCCGCCAGGGCATCGGGGAAGTTCTCCGAGGTCGCGAGGAAGATCGTGCGTGGACCGGATGGAAGCGTCGAAGAGATCACCGCTGCCGTGTCGTACCGATCCCGACCGGCGAGACGACTCACCTCTCCTGTCGTGTACTGCCCGAGCGATGCCTTGA
>CBFDAN010000442.1:0-1586 GCA_965602815.1 uncultured bacterium | reverse complement strand
GCAGTGGAGCGTCTTTGGTAGTCATCGTTTCGCCGCCTGCTGCCGGATGTAGTTGTTGAAGATCACAGCAATCACAAGGATGCCTCCCATGAACACCTGGAACCAGTCACCGTCGACGCCGGTGATGATGATGCCTTGCTGCACCATGGCGAATATCAGTGCGCCGAAGCTGGCGCCGATCGCCGACCCGTATCCGCCGGTGAGCAATGTGCCACCGACGACCACCGCGATGATCGCCTGGAACTCAATCCCGAACCCACGCAGGGTGTCCGAGCCGTTGAACTGAACGGCCTGAATCGTCGCGTAGAGGAAGGCTGCGAAAGCCGTCGTCATGAAGAGACCGATCTTCACCCTGCTCACTGGAACACCGACGTTGCGAGCCGAGTTGGCATCGCCGCCGGCGCCAAAGATCCAGTTGCCCCACTTGGTGCGCAAGAGGATCCACGTTGCGAGCGCAGCCATCCCGATCCACCAGAGGATCGAGACCCGGAAACTCGCCCCGAAGACCGTGAAGTCGGAGGCGAAGATCCTGTCGGCGAGCGCCGCCCCGGACGCCTCGTCGAAGTCGCCCAACTGCGTGCGATCCGTCAGCTGACGGGTTATCGCGATCGTCAATCCCCGGAAGATGAAGAGCGTCGCCAGCGTGATAATGAACGACGGCAGTTTCGTCGCAATCACCAGGGAGCCGTTGAAGAACCCGATCGCGAGAGCGAAGACGAGCGCAACCAGGATGGCCGGCCAGACGCTCCATCCGAATCCCCCGGCGCTCGATGGGGTGATCAGCACCATGATTGTCATCCCGGCGAACCCGATGATCGAACCGATGGAGAGATCGAACTCGCCACCGATCATGAGCAGCGCAACCGCAACAGCAAGAATTCCGAGCGGCGCCGCCCGGTTAAGGATCGACGCGGTCGTCGCCCAACTCACGAAGCTGTTGTCGTACGCAACGATCGCGAAGAAGACCCAGACGAGGATCGCACCGATGATTGCTCCCACTTCCGGGCGAGCGAGCAGCCGGTTGAGGCCGCTCACCTTCCTCACCCGTTCGTCTGCCGGCGGCGCCGACCCCGGCGGTGCCGGTTGCGACACAGCCGCGTCCGGCGGAGGTTCATTCTTGGATGTCATGTCACCTTCCTCGGTCGCTTGCTCGTTATTGCGACGGAGGGCCCGCCCGTTGCGGGCCCGCCGTCAATCGTTGGCTGGATCTACCGGAGGCCCTCGGCCGAGTACTCGATCACACTGGCCGCAGTGTCTGCCTTCACGATCTGCGGACCGGTCAGTATCACTCGGTTGACGCCGCCAAGCGGCAATGCACCGGTCTCCAGGTACTTCGTCAGCAGAACGATCGGCAGATAGCCCTGCAGATACTGCGCCTGGTCGATCGCGAACAGCATGTCGCCCGCATCGATCGCTTCAAGCATGGCGGGCGACAAGTCGAATGTCGCGAACTTGACAGTGCCGAGCAGGCCGATCTCTTCCCTACCCGGCAACACAAGCCGCGCCAGGGCTCCGACACCCAGCCCGACGACGAGATAGTAGGCCAGGGACAAAGTAACGCCAAACAAAGCACCTCCGACAATCAG
>CBFDAN010000441.1:0-1587 GCA_965602815.1 uncultured bacterium | reverse complement strand
GGGCGGCGTTCGGTGTTCCGGATCGAGGGCCGGGCGTTGCTGGTCAGCGAGATCCCGAAGCTGGTGTTGGCCTCCACGACTGTGTCTCGAACCAGCGCGTCGCCCTCGAAGAAGAAACCGTTGCCGCTGTTCTTGCGGATTTGGCTGGAATCGACGCTGATGCTGCCGTCGGCCCCCCTTGCGAGGATCGCCGTGGACCCGTTTCGGGCGATCAGGGAGTCGCTCACGACGAGCGTGAGCCGGTCGTTCCCGACGTTGTTCTGGATGCCGCCCGCACGGTTCTCCACGATCGCGACCCGATCCACCGAGAGACTGATGTCGTTCCCGACGAGCGAAATCGCGCGACTGCCCACGCCGCGCACAGCCCCGTCGTGGATCCGGACCGTCGTCTCCTGGCGGATGAGGATCCCCAAACCCGACCCGGAGCCCGACGAGCAGTTCCCGCCGGTCGGGAAGCAGGTGACCGGGCCGAGGATCGTGAATCCGTTCAGATCGAGATCGACGCTGCCGGCCGTCTCCTCGATGAAGATCCCGGACGTGTTCACGTCGCCGAGCACCAGGTTACTGGTGAGCCGGTAGCTCCCCGATGCATCGATCGTGACCGGGAAGCCGGCCGTGTCCGTCCCCGTGATACCTCCCACGAGGGCGGCCGCCTGGTTTATCTCGATCACGCCGTCCACTGCGGAGCCGACGGCCGGAAACAGCACGCACAGCAACAAGAGAAAGGCCGAGTGGAATCTCATCGTCATCGCCTCCTGAATCGCCATCTATCTTCTTCCGATCGCACCACACGGTCAAGCCCCCGAAGCGGCGAATTCTTCCCTGCGGGGCCTAGTTGTCCGAAACGTAGGTATCGGCGGTGCCGAAAACGCAGTTTGAACTACCTATCCGCCGCGATGCCCAGCCAGGGTTTCCCGCGTTTCCCTGTTCACCGAATCGAATTGCCTGTTCGGGTTCGGGCTGTCTGTTCTCTCTATTCGTCCGGACTGGAATGGTCTTGGTTTGACGGCCGATGGGTCTGTCTGTTCTCATCATTCGTCGGACGGTCGAGATCTGACTGCGACGCTAAGAAGGGCGGCTTGTCTATTCTCTTTATTCATCCGTCGGAGCCAAACTCGACTCGCCGCGGTGAGGATCGAACGAATCAGGCCGCATCCTGCCACTCGTAGCAATGATAGAGTCCGCCGACTCGAGGCGATCCAACGACTTGAGCTTCAGGCGTTGGTCGACGCTCGGTGGGTCGGCCATTCGGCGAATCTTGTAGCTTGGTGTGGACGCGGTCTGCGTTGTAGTAGTCGACGTATTCTCGGAGAAGATGTTGAAGGTGTTTCTCGTTCAGGACGATCACGTGATCGAGTAATTCTCTTCGAGCACTCCCGACCCATCGCTCGGCAATTCCATTTTGCCACGGACTCCGAAATGCCGTCCTTCGAGGTGCAATTCCAATGTTCTCGATCGTTTCGGTGACTCGTTCTGAGAAGATAGAATCGTTGTCGTAGATGAGGAACTGTGGAGAGGTGTCATTGGGGAACGCTTCGCGGAGATGCTGGACTACCCAGGACGATGTCGGGTGCTCGGTCACCCCGA
>CBFDAN010000440.1:0-1594 GCA_965602815.1 uncultured bacterium | reverse complement strand
GAGGTGTGGATATTCGCCCCGTGGTCGGACAGGACCGACGTGACGTCTCTCAGCAATCTCGGCCGATCGAGCGCCTCGACCTGAACCCAGACGAGGAACGAGTCCGCCTGGTCGGGCGCCCAGGCAACCTCGATGAGGCGCTCGGGCTGCTCTTCGAGCGAGCCGATGTTCGCGCAGTCCGTCCGGTGAACTGAGACACCCCGACCGATCGTTACGAAGCCCATGATGGGATCTCCCGGCACCGGCCCGCAGCACCGTGCGAGGTTGACCAAGACGTCGTCGAGGCCCTCAACGACAACCCCGCTGATCGGCCGCGTGTGCCGCTTCTCCGGATCGACGAGCAGTCCGAGCATTTCCGCGGTGTCGTCGTCCGTTTCCGAAACCGTTCTGCGTTCGAGGCGGTCGACCACCGTCTTCGCACTGACACGTCCCTCTCCGACGGCACCGTAGAGGCGCTCCACGTCGTTGAACCCGAATTCCTCAGCGACTGTCAGGAGATCCTCGTCGTGGCCGCTCAATGCCATCGAGTGTCTTCGCAGCTCCTTGGTTATCTCCTCACGCCCGTTCGCAAGCGCCGTCTCCCGCCGCTCTTTCGCGAACCATTGCCGGATCTTTGCCGCGGCTCGTGCCGACGTGACGAACTCGAGCCAGTCGCGGCTCGGATGTGCGTCCTCCGACTTCGAGGTCAGGACTTCGACGATGTCGCCCGACTCGAGTTCGGTCGTCAGAGGCACCAACCGACCGTTGACCTTTGCCCCGACACACCGGTGGCCGACCTGGGTGTGAATCCGATACGCGAAATCGACAGGGGTCGCCCCTCGGGATAGCGTGATGACCGCCCCTTTTGGCGTCAAGGCGAATACCTCGTCCTGATACAGATCGAGCTTCAGGGCCTCGAAGAACTCACCGGCGTTTGCGGTCGCGTTCTGAAGGAAGTTGATGTCGGCAACGAGTGGCATCGCCGAACCGTCGTCGCCGTCCTTGTAGCGCCAATGCGCGGCAATACCCGCCTCGGCCTGCTCGTGCATCTCGCGCGTGCGGATCTGAACCTCGAGGCCCTTCCCGTCAGGACCTACCACGGTGGTGTGCAAGGACTGGTAGAGATTGAACTTCGGCATGGCGATGTAGTCCTTGAACCGCCCCTGGATCGGCGCCCACATCGAATGCACCAGGCCGAGAGCCGCGTAGCAATCACGGATCTCAGGAACGATGATGCGGATCCCGATCAGGTCGTGGATCTCTTCGAATTCGAGGCCCGAGTCGACCATCTTCCGATAGATGGAGTAGACGAGCTTTGGCCGTCCCGTGATCGTGGCCTTGATCTCGGCGGTGTCGAGTGCTGAACCGACATCGGCCATGACCCGCTCGAGGTAGACCTCGCGTTCAGGCGCCCGCTGGCGGATCTGCTCCTCGAGGGTTCTCCGTCGTGCAGGATGCAGAGCAGCGAAACTGCGCTCCTCGAGTTCGTGTTTGATCTCTTGAACACCGAGCCGGTGAGCGAGTGGTGCGTAGACATCGAGGGTCTCGGAAGCCACGCGGCGCCGTTTGTCCTCAGGCAGTGGATCGATTGTGCGCAGGTTGTGCGTCCGATCGG
>CBFDAN010000439.1:0-1594 GCA_965602815.1 uncultured bacterium | reverse complement strand
TCATCGACCAACAGTCGTCCGCCTGCAGTTGGGAGCAACTCCTGGAACGCAACCATTGACGGCGCGTTCCGGTGTGCTGCTGCGAATGCGTCGTTGACGTAGACGTCGACCAGAGGTGCCAGGCTCCGGACGAGGTACGTGTTGGTCATCTCGGCAGGCGTGAGCTTCACGACGCTCTCAAATGTCGAGACCTCCTCAGTCAGGAAGCGGATGTTGTCGAGCAGAAGGATCTCGCCGTCGCCGAGCGCCTGAATGGCCGCTCGCGCAGCGGGCCCGGCCACATCATCGATGAATCCAACCTCCCGACCCAGCTTGTCCGACAGGATCCCGGCGTGTTGGTCGATCGACACCAGGTTGTGATAGTCGAGCGTGTCGCCCTGGTGGGCGATGATCACGACCCGCGCCCCCGCGTCTGCGAGGTCGACGATCGTCGGAAGGCTCATGTTGAGCCGGTTGTCGTCGTTGATCTTCCCGGTCGTGCGGTCGATCGGGGAATTGATGTCAACACGCAGGAGGACAACGCGCCCCTGCACATCGAGATCGTCCAGGGTTGCAATCGTCACCCAACTATCTCCTCTGTGTCCTCGGTAGCCGGACGGGTTACATGCCGAGGTATTGGTTGGTCAGGGCGACACCTTCGAGGCGATCCGTCTGCATCTCGAGCGCTGCTCGGATTCCGTCGATCGTCTCGGGGATGACGACTGACTCCTGCGGGATATTGATCGCGAACATGATGTCCTTCCCGGACATGCCAACGGCCTCTTCGAACAAGCCCACCTCGAACATGTCGCCGCGAGGATGACCGAGGAAGCGGGCGTAGTTGAACAGGGACGTATTCGTGTCGAAGCCATCCGCGATACGGACTACTCGGATCCGCGGGTGAGCCTTGAACGCCTCAATGACCTCTTCCTTGGTGACGTCCCTCTTGGGTGTCGCCACGATCGTGATGATGTGTCCGTGGGTCACCGGGGTATGGACGAGTATGCCGGTCGCATCGATGTGGGGCATGATGCTCATGAGGTCGACGGCCTGGTGGTTCGGGATCGGTTCGATCTGAAGGGTGTCGACGAGACCGCGATGCGTGTCACCCGGATCAGCGACGCGGCGGATGATCGTGATCGCCACCTTCTCGATACCTACCGCCCGATCGAGGGCATCGATGGTGCGGATCAGGCCGGTGGTATTACACGAGGTGAGCTTGAGGTAGTCGCTCCCCACGCCGTGCTCATAGTTTGCGTATCCGTGGAAGAACACGTCTGCGACCTCGGAGGACTCGCCGCCCTGGAAGATGGCTTTGACGCCTGCGGCTTCGTACTTCTCTTTGTTCTTCGCTCCGATGCCGCCCGGTGCCGAGTCGAGCATGATGTCGACCTGGGCGATGAGGTCATCGAAGTCTCCGGTAACCGGGATCCCGGCAGCTTCCAGCGTTTCCTTTGCTCCCGGCGCCGCGGCGTACATGGCATAGGGCATTCCGCGTTCGGCGAGCGCTCGCACGGCGAGCGTTGGTGCGACGTCGGCAACACCGACCAGCTCCATGTCCTCTTGCCGAGCGACACCGTCTGCGAGACGTTGTCCGATCACTCCGAATCCGGCC
>CBFDAN010000438.1:0-1599 GCA_965602815.1 uncultured bacterium | reverse complement strand
GGCAACGTGTTCGCCGTAAGCCGCGACATTCGCGTCGTTGTCGACCACAACGGGGATCCTGAGGCGTTCCTCCAACAGCGCGCGGATCGGGAGGTCCGTGCTGTCTACGTGAGGACCCCAGGCAAAGACGCCCTCCGGCCAGCGCACCAGGCCTGCGATCCCGACGCCCACGGCTTCAACGTCGTCGGCCCAGACTCCCTTGATCGCTGCAAGTGCGGTATCGAGAGGCGGTTCACCAGGGGCCGCGGTGTGCCGCTCCTCGACAACGGATCCGTCTTCGAGACGAACTGCCAGGGCTTTGGACCCGCCGACGTCGATCCCGATGGTGCTCATGAGCGCGCAGGATATCAGGAGCGGGAACCGTGAGGCGGGCTCGGAGCGTCGTACCGGCAATCGAGCATGGAGGCTCAGGTGAAGCGAATCGTCACCATCACCGTCGGAGCAGCTCTCGCGCTGTCGGCGTGCGCCCTGCCGGCCCGCTCCTCGGGAATGACCACCCAACTTCGATCCAACCCATCGACGACCGTCGTCAGAAGCTCGTACCCGTCGGCCGTGGGCGCACTTCTGCCATTCGACGCATGCGAGGACCTCCTCGACTGGACGATCGGGCATGCGCTCGATCGTGTCGGGCCCTACGGCCTCGACGGACACGGTGCGTATCCGATCTACGACGAGATGTTTGCCGACGCCGCGGGCGTCCTCGAACAGAGCGCCGCACCTCGGAGCCCCGCTACAACGACCGCCGGCTCCGGTGACGTCGTCGGCACCAACCTCCAGGAGGTCGGCGTCGATGAGCCCGATCTCGTGAAGACCGACGGCGAACACATCGTCGCCGTGAGCGGCAGCACACTCCACATCGTCTCGATCCGCGGGGATCGGTTGACCCACGAAGGTTCGATCGACCTGGCGTTCTGGACGCAGGACCTGTTCCTCGACGGCGAGCGCGTGGTCGCAATCGCCAACGGTGGATACGACATCATGCCGTTCGCCGAAGACGCGGTTGGCGGAGACCTCGGTGTCATGCAGATGCCGACCCCGGTGCTGACCGTCGTGGAGATCGACATCTCCGATCCCGCTGATCCCGAACTGAGCAAGACGCTGCGGATCGACGGGCGCTACGTGTCCTCCCGGATGGTCGACGGTGCCGTCCGCCTCGTCGTGTCCTCCGGCTTCAACGGCTTCGCCTGGGTCTATCCCGAGGGTGGGGGCCTCAGGGCGGAACGGGAGGCTGAAGAGCGGAACCGACAGATCATCGAGAACTCAACGGCCGACAACTGGCTCCCCTACTACATCGTCACCGACCACGAAGGTCGCGACCGAATTGCAGAAGAAGGCACCCTCCTCGCGTGCGACCGGACGAACCATCCCGACGAGTTCTCGGGATTCACGACCCTCTCCCTCGTGACGCTCGACAACGACAATCTCAGCGTCGCGGACGCAACGGGCGTCTTCGCAGACGGCGACATCGTCTACTCCTCGGGGAACGCCACCTACGTGGCAACCAGCCGCTGGGTCGACCCCCTCGTGTTCGAGCAGGGAGAACGTCCCGCCGGCACGACAACCATGATCCACAAGTTCGCCCTCTCGGAACGCAGCGCC
>CBFDAN010000437.1:0-1600 GCA_965602815.1 uncultured bacterium | reverse complement strand
CGAGAATCTGGGTTGTTCCCCCTATCTGGCATCATCGTGCAACAAACCCAGATCAAGGAGCATCAGCACCATGGCCGTCGTCCGGATCAATGCCATCACCGTGCCCCCCGAGGGTGGAGACGAACTGCTGGAGCGGTTCAAGAATCGACTCGGTTCCGTGGATGACCAACCTGGTTTCTTGGGATTCGAACTTCTACGACCGACGTCCGAAGCCGAAGCGCGCTGGTTCGTTGTGACGCACTGGGACACCGCTGAGGACTTCGAAGCATGGATGAAGTCCACGTACTTCAAGGATGGGCATGCGAAGAGCGAGCGTCGTCCGGTCGGCACCGCAGCCGACCTGCTCGAATTCGATGTTGTCCTGTCGTCAAAGCCGGGAGCCTGAGTCGCAGACTGACTGACGGTCGCTGACCGGCGGGCGACGACCATGCCCTTCTGCAACCCGACCTTCGGCCTCTACCGGCGCCCGACTGCTTGATCGACCATGATGGGACTATGCGCACACTGATCAGCAACGGAACGGTTGTAACGGCCGCAACGGCGAACGAAGCCGATGTTGTCATCGAAGGGGAGCGGGTGACCGGAGTTGTCGCCCCCGGGACAGCGGGCGATGACTTTGATCGGGTGATCGATGCAACCGGTCGCTACGTGATACCGGGCGGTGTTGACATGCATACACATATGGAGCTTCCGGTCTCCGGGACGCATTCGTGCGACACCTACGAGACAGGGACCCGGGCAGCCGCCATCGGCGGAACCACAACGATCGTCGACTACGCCGGCCAGACACGAGGAAGCACGCTCGCGGCCGGTCTTGCGGAGTGGATGGCCCGTGCCGAAGGGCGCTCGTTTGTTGACTACGGATTCCACATGATGGTCACCGACGTTCACGATGGGACGTTGGCTGAGTTCTCTGAGATGATGCGAGCCGGGGTCACGACCTTCAAGCTGTTCACGGCGTATCCGGGAGTGAATCTCTCCGACGACCGCCAGATTCTCGAGGCCATGCAGGTGGCGGCGTCGATCGGTGCGACGGTGATGATGCACGCAGAGAACGGCATCGCAATCGATGCCTTGCGCGACCAGGCGGTTGCGCGCGGCGAGACCACTCCGATCCACCATCTGCTGACGCGGCCGGCGTCGATGGAATCCGAGGCGGTGCATCGTGTCGCCGCTCTGGCCGAAATCGCAGGCTGTCCACTGGTCATCGTGCACATCTCATCTCAGGACGCATTCGCCGAAGCCGTGGTTGCCCGGGATCGCGGCCTGCCGGTCTTCGCAGAAACCTGTCCCCAGTATCTCTGGCTCGCGCAAGAGGATGTGCCGGAGGGATTCGAAGGTGCAAGGTTCGTGTGCTCGCCACCTCTCCGTCGCAGGAGCGAAGGACACCAAGCCGCCCTCTGGTCCGGGATCTCGACCGGGCGCGTCGATGCCGTAGCTACCGATCACTGCCCCTTCACGTGGGAGCAGAAGGAAGCCGGACGCAGAGACTTCCGGAAGATACCGAACGGCCTTGGTGTGGTCGAGCATCGGATGGACCTCGTGTACCAAGGGGTCGTTGAAGGCTGGATCCCGCTGACTCGGTGGATCGAAGTCACTG
>CBFDAN010000436.1:0-1611 GCA_965602815.1 uncultured bacterium | reverse complement strand
CGCTCAACTGGGAGAAGCACTTCGACCTCGCGTTCGACAGCGACACGGCGCGTGCATTTCACGACGAGGACCTGGACGTCGACACCGATTTCTGCGCGATGTGCGGCCATGACTGGTGCTCGGTACGCATCTCCAAGGAGATCGTAGAGTTCGAATCTGGCAAGGCCAGCGGCTTCGAACGGGACCGCGTCATGAAATCAGCAGCCCTGACACCCGAGCAGCAAGAAATTCTTCGGGCTCGCGGCCACCTGTCCCCCGATGAGATTCATCGGCTTGCTGGCAAGACGAAGAACGCCGTGGGCGAAGCGGACAAAGCAGCCTGTCACAGTGACCTGGTGACCAATGAGACCGAAGCGTTTCAGGTCCAGGGCGAAAAGCTGCTAAAGTTGCGACGCAAGAGGACTGAAGGCGCGCCACGCGCGTAGCCGGGCTCCGATGGAAGGGGAAGAAGATGGGGAAGACACTGATCCTAGGTTTGATGATCGGCATGTTGGCAATCGCGTACGGGTGCTCCAAGGAGTCCTCCGGCACGACGGCCTACGCGTTAGAAGACTTCGACTTCCCGATCGGGTCGACGGATATCGCCGCAGGCACTGAGGTCTTTGCCGAGTTCTGCGAAGGCTGCCACCCCGGCGGCGAAGAAGGCGATGGCCCGAAGATCGCTGACGAAGGCGCGTCCCCCTCGCAGATGCGTTGGAAGGTCCGCTCCGGCGGCGACGACATGCCCGCCTTCGGCCCAGACAAGATCAGCGACGCCGACATGGAAACCCTGTTGGCCTACGCCCTGACCATCGGCGCCGTAGCCCAGTAGCTAATTGTTTCGGCAGAAGCCGTAGATGACGGGGTGACGGTAGCCGCCACTCTGCTCGCGAACCTCGCCCTTGATCTTGTAGTTGCGCCCGCGGCTAAGCAGCCGTCAGCCGATAGACCTTGATGTTCCGCTCCGTCTTCTTCACGTAGGACTTCATCTGCGGGATCGTGTCGGCTATCTTCGGCCAGAGGATGATTTTTTCCGAGTCCGTTAGACGCGTTGCGACGATGTTTCGCTTCTCGGAGCCGAGCTGGATCTTCGCCTGTGGATTCGCGTCGAGGTTATGCGACCATGCCGGGTGGTTCCTCGCACCGAGATTGCTGGCAACAACCAGAACGTCATCGCCGTCTTCGGTGTAACCGAGTTGAACCACTCGTTCCTTGCCCGACTTGCGGCCGGTCGTAGTCAGCACGAGTTGCGGAATCACCTGGGGACCAACCGAGGTGACGCGCCCCCCGCTCGCCTTGTACAGAATCGGATCCAGTCGGGAGGCGTATACGCGTACAAGCGACCGGCCAACCGGCGTGACCGCAAGCCAATTGATGAAATCCCGATAACTCATCCCGCCTCCATACTCCGTTCGAGCATAGCACCAAGATCTCACGAAACTTCTGGGTTGGAGAGTTGGAGACGCAGATCGGCGCTCGCCCGACGGGAGCGGAGCCGACTCTCCAGCCCCCTTAGAGGCCTAGCCAGCTGCGAGCGTCTAGGGGGCGGGTGCCGCGGCGGACTTCGAAGAAGAGGATGGCGTCGGGGTTCGCGGCGTCCAGGGTTCCTACTCGGGTGCTCATGCCCACCCA
>CBFDAN010000435.1:0-1621 GCA_965602815.1 uncultured bacterium | reverse complement strand
GGCCCAACCACAAGACCATTGCGATGCCCTGGCCGCTGGCAACGAAGGACAGATCTTGAGACAGCGCTACCGGCAGCAGCATCACGGCAGCCAAGGTGAAGATCACCGCGGTCGAGTACCGCGCCGAACCGAGTTGGACCAGGCGAGCAGCGCTGACAATGTAGACGGCATAGGAGAGTCCGGCGGCGAGCGACAGGAGCACTCCTGTGCCATCGACGGCAGCCTCCCTCGTCGAAATAGCGAGGACGGCGAGCCCGACGATCGCCGGACTTGTCGCCATGGTCCATTTCCGGTCCGGCCACGCGCGTGCAATGACGGACTCGATCACTCCGACGAATACCACTGCGGAGCCGAGTGCGAGGAGTGTCCCAACCGCGACACCAGTTCGATCCACACCCGAGAAGAAGAACAACTGGAACGCTGCAACCCCAACCGCCGCAAACAGCGTCGGCGGGCGAACCAGCCATCGCCACCCGGCATCCGACAGGGTGAAGGCAGCGAGGAGGACCAGAACCACGGCGCCTGTCAGGAGCCGCAACGATCCCACGGCGAGCGGACTGGCCGCATCGGGCCCCAACTCCTGGGTTGTGCCGGTCGTGCCCCACAAGACCGCGGCAAACAGGATCAGCCAAGTGCCACGCATCGGCGGATCGTACAGCAGCCCCGGTCGAGGCGTCGCTCGCCGCGGTTTGCGAGCGTGCACCAGCGCGCTACGGCATAATCGGGTGGTGTCCATTCCAGAGTTCCGGTTCGTTGAGACGTCCGACGGTGTTCGCATCGCCTACCAGCGGTTCGGCTCCGGTCCTTCGACAATCGTTGTTGGAGAGGTCTTCAACCACCTCGCAGTACGATGGGAGTTCCCTCTGTATCGGCGTGCTTTCGAGTACATGGGGGAGCATCTCGCCGTCGTGATGTTTGACCAGCGCGGCTGCGGCATGTCGGACCGTGCGGAGGGGGCGATGTCGGTTCAGGATCGCGTGAAGGACATCTACGCGATCCTCGATTCCGAGGGCCTCGAGCGGGTGAACGTCATTGGACAGGGAGACGGAGCAATCGTCGCGGCCGCGTTTGCCGCTGCCGAACCGGACCGCGTCGACCAGCTCGTGATATCGAACGGTCGCGTCGACGCGAGTGCTGATGAGCGTGCGTGGGAGCTCGCTCCACACCCGCTGGGTATCACCCGCGCCGAAGCGAACGCCCCCGGCCTCGGTTCGTGGAACTGGGGGATCGACGTCGCCGACTTCGCGGCATTCACCACTCCGAGCCTCGCCAACGACCCGGCCGTCACACAGTGGTGGCTGAAGTTCCAGCGGGTGACCCTTTCAAGGGACGAGATGTTGAAGCAGGCAGAGGCCGCTGCTGGGCTGGATCTTGGTGGTGGGGCCTCCGATGTGGTTGCGCCAACGCTGGTCACCCATACCGCCGGCAATCGCGCCTATCACATCGGACACGGGATGGCGTGGGCCGAACAGATACCGGGTGCATCGCTCATCGAGATACCCGGCGACGACCACATCATCGAGTTCGCGTCGTACTGGCGGGACGTGTATGACCATCACATCGGATTCATCACCGACATGGCGCCGGAACCACCGACACGCCGAAGGTACGGCGCCGTCTT
>CBFDAN010000434.1:0-1627 GCA_965602815.1 uncultured bacterium | reverse complement strand
AGGAACCAGAGGCCCCACAGGGTGGTGATCTTCGGTTCCTCGCCTGCTTCTCGATACATCTGCTCGACTTCGTTGGCCATGAGGAACATCGTGACTGGTGAGATGAAGATGGTGATCACCAGGTAGGCGACGCCGCCGAGACCGTCGCGCCGGTAGTTCTTGAGTTCCTCGCCGTTCATGTACGACCAGACCCACGTCCAGATGCCGAGCGTCACGATCGAGATGAGGATCGTGAGACCGACAGAACGCGGCTTGCCGATCGGACGGCCACCTGAATCGGGTGCCGGTTGCGTCGGAGGCGGCGGGGGAGCAGGTGAGTCAGTCATGTCTGAAGTATGGCACCACCGGATCGAGGGTGCAGCACCGGAATGCCGCGTACCTGTACTTCGACGCGAGACGGGCCCAGCGCCGTGTGCAGCCCGGAGTCAGTATTCCGTAATGCTCGATAGGCCGCGATTCGGCTCGGTTTGGGCACAGGTCAGGGCCCGACAGCGGCCCACCTAGGAGTTGCCAATGGCCTCACGGTCGGCGCATTGGGCAAAGCCAGCCTTCATTGCTGCGAGCGTTTCAGCGACCGTGCAGTTCTTCACACCTGTTCGTCGCCGGCTTCGGGGCTCGGTGTCGGCGCGGCTGCCTGCGCGTGTGGTTGCCTCATCGCAGTATCTCGATCGTGCGGTTCGTAGTCGAACTCGCCGCCGCGGGTGACTTCCTCGATCATGTCTTCCCGTTCGTCGCCCTTGCGCGATGGCGTGACGAGCAACAGGAGACTCGGCAGCACAAGGAGCGTCACAACGAGCGAGCACCCGATCATCACGGCAGTGAGGACACCAAACGTCACGAACATCGGCATGGGTGCCATGGCCATGATGAGGAATCCGGTCATCGATGTCACGGCTGAGATAGCCAGTGCACCTCCGGTGCCTTCACCCGTCCGGCGCAGAGCCGGGAATCGACTCGGTTCGTGCTCGAATTCTTCGATGAACCGCACGGTGAAGTGGGTCGCGTAGTCGACGCCGACACCGATGGAGATCGCTGCGATCATCGCCGTGATCAGGTTCAGGCGGTATCCGACCAGGTACATGAACCCGTAGACCAGGGCCACGACAAGGAGTATCGGAACCATGGAGATCAACGCGTAGCGACCCGATCGCTTCAGGATCGACGCCATCCGCCGCCCGAAGTGGCGGAAGATGAAGAAGAGGGTGACGAACACCAGCAGGGATGTCAGCACCACGGCGATCGGAAGCGACAGCAACATGGACTGCAGGAACGAATCCATGGAATCCTGGCCCGTGATGGCGCCTCCGGATACCGCGACGGTCGCTGTGCCGTCGGCGAGATTGGCTCTCAGTCCAACGGCGGCGTCCTCGAGTACCGCTCTTCCCGCGAGGATGATCTCGTCGTCGGTGAACGTGGCGATGCCGGTCGATATTCTCGTTCCTTGGATTCCGTCGCCCACGTAGAGGATCGTCTCGGTCCGTTTGACGGGGAAGATCTCAACGCCATCACCGTCCACCACGCTGTTGGTCTTGACGTATCTATAGATCGCGGCAATCTGTTCGGGGCTATCGGCGATGCCGTTGCCGTCGTTGTCAGTGATCTCAACGCCCTGTTCGGCAGCGATGGC
>CBFDAN010000433.1:0-1637 GCA_965602815.1 uncultured bacterium | reverse complement strand
GCTGCCCAACCGGAATCCGTGCCCGGGGGGCCGACGAGCCCCAGCCCCGGTCCGACGTTCCCAATCGCAGATGCGGCGGCCGCCGCACCGGTGACGAGACCCATCTCCATTCCCCCGGCGCTCTCGAAATAGAGCAACAGCACCGTGCCTATTGAGAATGCCGCGATGTACACGACCACGTAGGCTTGCACGCTCGAAACAACCTCTCGGGGGAGCGCTGTCTTTCCGAAACGGGAAATCGAAATGGCCCGCGGCCGGGTCAATCGACGGACTTCGCTCGCTGCCGACTTCAGGATGATCACGACGCGATAGGTCTTGAGTGCGCCGGTCGTCGACCCTGACATTCCGCCCACAAACATCATCATCAGGATCACACTCAAGATCGCCGCCGGCCATATCGCGTAGTTGGTTATCGCGTAACCGGTACCGGTGATGATGGCGACGGCCGTGAACACCGCATCTCGCACTGGAACCCCGGTTCCATCGAGATACAAACCAACCGCGATCAGCACCACACCGATCAGGAGGCTGGAGAGGTAGTAGCGGACCTGGGGCTTCCTGCGGTACTCGTTCGGGTCCCTGAGTCCTCGGATGTGGAGCGCGAACGAACTCCCGCCGATCACCATGATCGCGATGATCACCCATTGGGTGTACGCGGAGAATGCGCCGATCGATCCTGATTCGGTGCTGAATCCGCCGGTAGAGACAGATGTCAACGCGTGCGCGGCCGCCTCGTAGAGGGACATGTCGCCGAATGCGAGAACAGCAGCGGCCGCCACGGTCAGGATGGCGTAGAGGGCCCAGAGCCGCAGCGCCGTGCCACGGTATCGCGGGGTAAGCCGATCGGGTTCGGTTCCGGGAGCCTCCGCTCGTGCGAGCTGCAGACCTCCGGCACCGACGAGCGGAAGCACCGCGATCGACAGAACAATGATCCCCATGCCGCCGAGCCACTGTGTTGTTGCACGCCAGAACAGAAGCCCACGTGCCACCTCCGAAAGGTCCTCGATCGTGGTTGCCCCGGTTGTGGTGAAGCCGGAAGTACTCTCAAACATGGAATCGGTGAAGCTGAGCGATCCGCTGAGGATGTACGGAAGTGAGCCGAAGATGATGACCGCGACCCACGCCAGTGCAACACCGGCGAAAGAGTCCTTCGGTCGAAGCCTTTCCGGGCGCCCCGCCCCGAGAACGATCAGTCCTCCCGAGCCGGCGGTCGCCAACGCCGTTGCCCCAAGATGGAGGGCCGTAGTTCCTTCTCCGTACAGCAACGAGACACCGATCGCGGGGATAGTTGCGAGACCACCGGCGACGAGCACCACACCGACGATGTAGAGGATTCTTCGCGGCGTGGGCGCCGCAGCCCAGTTCAGCGTGCGGATCGCCACCGTCTACGTCCCGAAGAGTCGTTCGACGGTACCCACGGAATCGGGCGTGGCAAGCACGACGACGCGATCATGCGCCTCGAAACGCGTCGACCCTCGCGGAACGATCGCGGAGTCACCTCGGACTACAGCCCCGATCACCGCTCCCACCGGGACGCCCAATTCACCGACCGACACGCCAATCGCGGGCGCAGGCTCGACGATTTCGATCTCGAGCGCCTCAATTCCGCCGGTCATGAAGTCTGCAGCCGAGACGAT
>CBFDAN010000432.1:0-1649 GCA_965602815.1 uncultured bacterium | reverse complement strand
GACGATGAGTGGATTGGATCGCAACGAACTCGGCGCGTTCCTGGTCCAAGCCGGCTTGTCGGGGACCCGTGATCACGCGTTGGCGTGTCTGTTGGCGCTCAACGGCCTGCGCGTCTCCGAGGCGCTGAACACTGACGTCGACGATCTCGGACTCGAACGTGGCCATCACACCCTGCGCGTGAACCGCAAAGGAGGCAGAACCGTCATCGTCCCGCTCGCACCCCGCACCGCACGCACCGTGTATCTCGCCATCGGAGAACGCAACGAAGGTCCGATCTTCACCACCGGCACCGGGGAACGCATGAACCGGCACCAAGCGGCCCGGGTCGTGCGCCGATTGGCTCGACAAGCGGGCATTGACAAGAGCATCAGTCCCCACTCGCTGCGACACAGCTTCATCACCGCAGCCCTCGACGCCGGCGTCCCACTTCGCGACGTGCAAGAAGCAGCATCGCACGCCGATCCGAGGACAACCATGCGCTACGACCGGGCACGACAATCACTCGACCGACACGCCACCTACATCGTCGCCACGTTCGTCGCAGGAGCGAGCCGCTGACCTCACCCCTCTACTGATTGGGGATCGACTCGGGAATGCCCGTTCACCAACGGACGGTCAACCCCGGTCGGCCAGTTCGTCGCGGATCGCGTCATCCAACTCGACGAACGCATCCGCTGCCCACCACAGATGATCCTCTGGGTACATCGTGTAGGAACGGTGAGCTCGCTGCCATTCCCGATCGTGATACCGATCCAATACATGATGCAGGTGCCGTCGGGAGGCATCCCTCTCGACGCGGAGCTGTTCTAGATACCGCTCCCGATTCGGAGGGCCAACACCCGTCAAGTCGCCGAAACGCTGCTGGGTCAACAGGGCCATGACGTCCTCATCGATCCCGTCCGCTCGCGACCAGAATCGGACAGCCCCCACAATCACGTGGTTCCATACCGGCCAATCTGCCGGTCGCCACACACGTTCCACCGGAACCTTGTCCAACCGCATCAACGATGCCAAGGCCTCCAGGGCCGCAGATCGAGCACGCCATGGAACTTCCTCGACCGGAAGATCCACGACGAAAGCGACCGACACGACATCCAGCGACTCGGGACCGTCCAGAAGTCCTCCGAACACGTAGGCGTCTATCACCTCTAACGCATCGACTCTGTCCACCGCCGACAGACCCTCGGCGACCGACCGCAATCGACGAACCGCAGTGGAATACCTCACCAAACCATTGTGCCATCAGCAGCCCACCTCGCATAGGTGCCGACATGCTCGGTTGTGCAATGGGGTCGAACGGAGCCATTCGGCACTAGGCCTTTCGCCGTGGGCGGGGTAGTAGTCGGGGTATGTACATCCGGGTCTTTGGACGCCACAAACCGGTACTTCCTCCGGGGTGGGGCGAGGAGGTCAGTGTGTCGGTGATGGGCGACACCCGCATCGACGCCACCGCCGAACAAGGCCCAGACGCCAAGCTCACCGTTGTCGCGATCCTGTGCGAAGCCAGGGTGCTCGTCCCGCCGGGATCCACTGTGTATCTGAGCGGCGGCGACATACTGGGCAGCCATCGCGTCGAGGTTGAGCCGACTGCCGACGGACCGTCGATCAAGATCCAGGCGGCCCCAGTGTTGGGAAGCATCAAGATCCG
>CBFDAN010000431.1:0-1676 GCA_965602815.1 uncultured bacterium | reverse complement strand
CGGGGCTGGTGGTTCCGCCGCGGGCCTGCCAGAACTCGTTGATGGCGTTCTGGATTCGCACGTACCAGATGATGTTCCCGATCAACGGGAGCAGGAACCAGAGGCCCCAGATGGTCGTGATCCGCGGCTGCTCACCCGCGTCCAGGTACAGCTTCTCGACTTCGTTGGCCATGAGGAACATGGTGACAGGTGAGATGAAGATGGTGATCACCAGGTAGGCAACGCCGCCGAGACCATCGCGCCGGTAGTTCTTGAGTTCCTCGCCGTTCATGTACGACCAAACCCACGTCCAGATACCAAGCGTCACGATCGAAATAAGGATCGTGAGACCGACAGAACGCGGCTTGCCGATCGGGAGGCCGCTTGGCCCAGGGGCAGGTTGCGTCGGAGGCGGCGGGGGGACAGAAGAATCAGTCATCTCGCCAGTATGGCACCACCCGATCGGCCATGTCGCTGGCCCATTGAACACCTGCCCGTGTCGGCACATGTGGGTGGCAAGGTACGTCAGGTGACATCGCCGGTATTCCGGTTGTCGGCGGAACCTTCCGCGTGGCTTGCGACTGCGGCGCGCTTGAGGACTGCCTCCGTGGTTCGGTGGCTGGAAGGGCAACGGACTGATACGCCGGAGCCGATAGATTCGTAGGGAGTCAGTGGCTGTCGCTGGATACGATCACGGAGGGGAAGTATTCGACAAGCACCGTGACATCGCTCTCGAACTTCTCCTCCAACTGGACCTCGAGATCCTCGACGGATGGCAGAGAACCTTCACCGGAGACACGCACGGCGACTTCCTCGTCCTCGATAGAAAAGCGCATCACCTCTAACCCGGGTTGATCCGAAAGCCACTTCTCAGTCACCTGCTGTCCGGCAGATTGTCTGGTAGCTGAGGCGATGATGCCCTGGCTCGTGAACGCCAGTGGGACCAGGATGACCAGTGCGGCGAGACCAACGGTGGTGACCACGGTCTTCGTCTTCTTCCGATTCACGCGAACGTCGCGCATGGGCGCCAGTCCGGTCACCAGGAACACGAAGCATGCGACGAGCACGATCATTACGAAGTTCGTGAGGAACAGCAGGAAGGCACCCCAGGCATCGGCGAATTCGCTTGCCTGGAGCATGACGCCCACGACGGCGAGCGGCGGAACGAGGGCAACAGCGATGGCGACACCGGTGATCGACGAGGACACCCGCTTGTCGACCGTCGCGTATGCTCCAGCGGCTCCGGCTGCGACGGCGATCATCAGATCGATCATGTTCGGTGAGGTTCTCGACAGGATCTGGCTATTCGTCGCGATCGGAACCAGCTGCGGTGTCCAAGCCGCAACGACCCACGCCACGCCAATCGCCACGACCACGCCACCAGTCACCGTCGCGAACGATGTGACAACGCGGTGCATCCAACCGTTCACGATCGCTGCACTGAACCCCATGATCGGTGTCATCAACGGGGCGACGAGCATGGCGCCGATGACGACGGCGGTTGAGTCAGCCAGCACGCCGAGGGTCGCGATCACTACCGACAGCACGAGCAACGTCCAGAATCCGCGCTGCTTCGCTCCGCTGTCCGGCTCCTCGAAGTAAAGGTTCTCGACGAGTTCGTCCCGCTGGCCCTCTCCGAGGTCCCGCTGGCCGATCCAGCGCTTCACGAGACCACCAACTTCGTTCGCCCGGAACTC
>CBFDAN010000430.1:0-1676 GCA_965602815.1 uncultured bacterium | reverse complement strand
CGACCATTTCGTACAAGACGTCCTGCCCGAGTTCGGTGTCCGATCGGTCGAGTGGGAACCATCCATGGCCGAGGGTGACGTCGACGCCGCACTCGACGCGGCGATGAGGGGGAGACGCCTCGCAGCAGTGCTGATGGAGACGCCCGCCAATCCGACCAACGACCTCTTCAGCATTGCCATGGCCCGTCGGATCGCGGATCGGCACGCAGAGCCCGGACAGCGTGTACCGGTTGCGGTCGACAACACGTTCCTTGGGCCGTTGTGGCAACACCCCCTCAAGCATGGCGCGGATCTCGTCATCTACTCCGCAACGAAGTACATCGGCGGGCACTCCGACCTGATCGCCGGCGCAGTTCTCGGCAGCAAGGACCTCATGGGCAAGGTTGCGGGGATGCGCACGGTGCTCGGAAGCATGGCGACCCCAATGAACTCGTGGCTGATGATGAGAAGTCTCGAGACCCTGGATCTCAGGATGCGCCGTGAGACCGCCTCGGCGGAACGTATTGCAGCATTTCTCGCAACCCACCCGAAGGTCGCGGAAGTGAGCTATCTCGGCCTGCTGCGCGAGGGTGACCCCGGCTACGACATCTATCAAGAGCAGGCCGAAGGACCCGGGGCGATGATCTCCTTTTGGATCGACGGCGGTGAAGAAGAGGCGTTCCGCTTCATCGACTCGCTCAGCCTGATCCACCTCGCCGTCAGCCTCGGGAGCACGGAGACCCTGGTCGAGCACCCCGCAACGATGACCCACACCGGTGTTGACCCGGACGAGAAGAAGAAGCTGAGAGTCAACGGTTCGCTGGTACGGCTCTCGATCGGCGTCGAGAACCCCGACGATCTGATCCACGACATTTCGAACGCGTTCGACGCGATATGAGGAGAGGACGATGACCACACACCGAAGTTGGGCGGAACCCTGGAAGATCAAGATGGTCGAACCCATCTCGATGACAACGCGTGAAGATCGTGAGCGAGCGATCCACCAGGCTGGCTTCAACACGTTCCTGCTCCGGGCCGACGACGTCTATATCGACCTTCTCACAGACTCGGGAACCTCAGCGATGTCGGACCGTCAATGGTCGGCACTGATGCTCGGGGATGAGTCATACGCCGGCGCCGACAGTTTCTACAAGCTCGTCGACGCAGTCCACGATGTCTATGGATACGAGGAGTTGATCCCCACGCACCAGGGGAGAGGCGCGGAACATCTCCTCAGTCAGATCCTCATCAAGCCGGGTGATGTTGTTCCCGGCAACATGTACTTCACGACGACCCGCTTCCATCAGGAGCTGGCCGGTGGGTTGTTCGTGGACGTGATCATCGACGAGGCACACGACCCGGCGAGCGAGTTCCCGTTCAAGGGGAATGTCGATCTCGAGAAGCTGCGCGCCGTGGTCGACGAGCATGGTGCCGATCGAGTCCCGTATGTCTCGTTCGAGACGAACGTGAACATGGCGGGCGGGCAGCCGGCCTCGATGGCGAATCTCCGCGACGTCTACGACTACTGCCACGCCAACAACATCCTCGTGATGCTCGATGCAACCCGGGCGCTCGAGAATGCCTACTTCATCCAGCAACGCGAACCGGGATATGCCGATCGTCCGGTCGCCGAGATCGTGCGCGAGATAGCGTCGTATTCGGATGGGGCGACGGTGTCATCGAAGAAGGACAATCTC
>CBFDAN010000429.1:0-1688 GCA_965602815.1 uncultured bacterium | reverse complement strand
TTCCGGTCGCCGCGGCCGGTTCGGCCTCGTCGCCTGCCGCGAGGACGATGGGGAACGCAGCGGTCAACACGGCAGCCTCATACACAGAACGGTCCTTGCGGATACTCGGCCGTGAGCCGCCTCGACCGCGACGTTTGCACAACCGTGCCGGTCTCGATGATCAGGTCGTTGGCGTCGGTGACGCTGAGTCCGAAGCGGTCCATGTTGCGGGGCGCCGGGCCGGTGTTGTACTCGCCGTGGATGTTGTACCGAGATCCGTGGCATGGGCATTCGAAGCCCTGTGATGGGATGCACTCGGGGACGCGGCAGCCGAGATGGACGCACCGTTGCCAGAGCGCCATGACACCAACGCCGTCACTGTCCCCGCCGGCCACCACGAAGGGAACCCCTTCATACGAAGACCCGGAAAGCTCAGACATGTCGAACGGGACGATCCAAGCCTGGGCCGCCGGAATGAAGACGGGAACGATTGTCCCTCCGTCGGTGAGCGATGCCTTCAGGTCGTTGAGGTTGCCGACGTTGATCGGTGTTCCGAATCCGCCCTTCAACCGGGGCCAGACGAAGGTGAGGGCGCCGAGGGCGAACTGTGCGAGGAAGAGCCCGAATACGACATAGAGAGCACGATTGAGGAACTTCCTCCGCGTCATGCCGTATTCGGCCGGGGTGAGCGTCTTCTTGTCGGTGAGCGGATCGATCGGAGGCCCTGTCGGGGTTTCGGTGATTGTGGCAACAGCGACGGTCCCGGCATCTGCGTCGTCCGCCCCAACGTGGACTACTGGGGCCTTGTGGACGGCCGGTTGCGGCTTGCCCTCGATCTCGTCCGACGTGATCGGTCCGGCTGAAGGTCCGCGTCGAATCGCGATGGCGAAGATCCCGAGCACGGTGAGTACTCCTGCTCCGATGATTGCGATGACGAAGATGGTGGTTGCGCTCATGATCGCCTTCTCATTCCAGCAGCGACTTGAGATCGTCGAAGAAGATTCCGTCTTCCCATGGGAAGGTGAAGTTGAAGCCGGGGCCCCGGAAGAACGAACCGAAGATGGTGAGCACGGCGGCCGCCATGATGAAGAACGTGAAGATCATGATGGCGAGCTTGCGATGCGACGGCTTCACCGACGGGTTCTTGTCGATGTACGGGATGATGGCGATCGCGATGGCGCCGAACGTCGGGATGATGATCCCGGCGATCTGCGGGTCGAAATACGCGAGGAGTTCCTGAAGGCCGAGGAAGTACCACGGCGCCTTCGAAGGGTTGGGCTGTTCGTTGAAGTTTGCGAACTCGAGCAGCGGGGCGTCGAGGAAGATCGAGAGTGCGATCAGCAACGTCAACACGACGAGCAGCGCCACGAATTCGATGGCGAGCAGGTGCGGCCACACCGTCACGCGATCAGTGGGCGCGGACCTGATTCGCTGGACTTCGCCGGCTCTGATGACGGTGAGCAGACGGTCGGACTTGGCTCCATTGAAATCCGGCTCGCCATCGACGACGGAATCGCTCTCGATCACGACGTCTTCGACAACAGCAACGGCGGTTTCGGTTGCGACCGAATCGGCCGCGGCATCGGAACCTGCGACGGGCGTGGTTGACGCTTGACCCCCTCCGCCGCCTGCGGCGGCACCTCCCCCTGAGGGGGAGGAATCTGAGGAGGGGGGGGAATCAGGCTCAGCAGCAGGGGCTTCGCCTTTCA
>CBFDAN010000428.1:0-1696 GCA_965602815.1 uncultured bacterium | reverse complement strand
GGGAATCCGAAGGGGGAATTGGCGAGAGGGGACTCTGGGCTAGCCGGTCAACCTTTCGTGTCTACCAACGCGTCCTCGAACGCGGTCAGCGTCTCGGCTACGTCTTCGTCGGTGTGGGCCGACGAGATGAACCATGGCTCCTTTGCGTCATCGCAGGGCATTACACCACGATTGATCATCCCGAGCACGACGGCTTCGTCGAGATCCTCGTCGTGGTTGGCGGTGTCTCGGTATTCCTTCAACTCGCCGTCGCTGAAGAACACCGAAAACATCGACGGAATGCCGATGATCGACGCCGGCTCGGAGTGGTCGGCGCAGATCTTCGCCAATCCGGTCATGAGAGCGTTGCCGACCTTGTCGATCTGTTCATAGGGCGCACCGGTCGAGAGTTCGGCGATCGTGGCGACCGTTGCGGCCGCGCCGATCGAGTTGCCCGAATAGGTGCCTGCCTGCATGACGCCACCCTCGGCCCACGCCGACATGACCTCCTGGCGCCCACCGACTGCGGCGATCGGATACCCGTTGCCCATCGACTTCGCGTAGGTGCCGATGTCGGGGACGATGCCGAAGTATTCGGCGGCCCCGCCGAGGCCCATTCGGAACCCGGTCTTGACTTCGTCGAAGATGAGCATCGAACCCCACTCCTCGGTGATGGCACGAAGACCTTCGAGATAGCCGTCGACCGGCATGAGGCCGAACGCGTTGCCCAGAACCGGTTCGGCGAGAATCGCAGCGATCCTGTGCCCGTCGTTTTGGAACAGCTTCTCCATGAAATCGAGGTCGTTGAAGGGTGCGATGCGGATGTAGTCGCGGATCGTGGACGGAACACCGGAGGAGACCTCGAGCGGCACCGGGGAACGCCTGCTGCCAAGACTGCCGACGGGGGAACCCGCCGTTGAGTACCCCACGTAGTCGTGGGCACCGTGATAGGCGCCTTCGAATTTCACGATCAGGTCCCTGCCCGTGACGGCTCTGGCAAGCCGGATGGCGTGCATCGTGGCTTCGGTTCCCGTGTTTGTGAATCGGAGCGCGTCCATCCACGGAATGGCGTCTCTCATCGCTTCGGCGGCCTGGACCTCGATCGCCGTCGTCATGGCGAAGACCGTTCCGCGTCCGGCGGCTTCGGACACGGCGTCGACGACGGGCTGATGGCCGTGGCCGAGGATGATGGGCCCAAAACCGAGTTGGTAGTCGATGTACCGTTTCCCGTCCATGTCGAAGGCGTACGCCCCCTCGCCACGATCGATGACGAGCGTGTCCTCGTCACCCCAGTAGCGGAAGCCGCTCGACACTCCGTTGACCAGCGCCTTGTTGGCGCGACCGAACCATTCAGCTGTCTTGGGACCCTGAAGACTCATCTTGCTCACCCTTCCTCGGGGACCCGCGGCACGGTGCCACGCGGCCAAGCATCACCGAGGATCTTACCGGCTGGGGCCGATGCTCGAACCACCGAGATGCTGCGCTTCGGCGCTCTGGTCGCACCCTCAAGCACCGGAGCAATCGACTACATTGCGGAACAACGTCGCCGCAGAACAAAGGAGACGGGCTTGGCGCGGGATCTCGATATCTATCTCGCGGGTGAATGGACCCCAGGCACCGGGGATGAGTACCGCGAGATCACCAGCCCGGGTTCAGGTGAACACATCGCGACGGTTCCTCTCGCCTCTCGCACTGATATCGATCGAGCCGTGCAGGC
>CBFDAN010000427.1:0-1726 GCA_965602815.1 uncultured bacterium | reverse complement strand
TGATCGCCTCGTCGATCATGTCGAAGAAGCTCGCCGAAGACCTCGACGGACTGGTACTCGACATCAAAATCGGCTCGGGAGCGTTCATGAAAGACATCGAGTCCGGCACAGAATTGGCCCAGACCATGGTCGGGATCGGGCGTTCACACGACACTCCGGTCGTTGGGTTCCTCACCGACATGGACCAGCCGCTCGGAACTGAAGTCGGAAACGCCAACGAGATGGTCGAGTCGATTGCGATCCTTCACGGTGAGGGACCGCCGGACTCGACGGAACTCACCTTCCGGCTCGGAGAGGAGATGCTGATCCTCGGAGGTGTTGCCACAGACCGAGTGGAGGCGAGAGCGCAGCTGCAGGCAGCGGTTGCGACCGGTTCCGGCCTCGATGTCTTTGCCAAGGTCATCGAGGCACAGGGCGGGGATCCAAGCGTGCTCGAAGATCCGTCCCTCCTGCCGTCTTCCGAGAGAGTCCATACCGTCGTCGCCGACAGGGCGGGCTTCGTGGAACGGTGCGACGCCCTTGCGGTCGGGCGCTCCGCTGTGCGTCTCGGCGCCGGTCGTCAGGCGAAGGAAGACGACGTCGATCCGGGCGTCGGAATCACCGTCCACGCGAAGGTCGGAGATCCGGTCGCGTTCGGTGATGCACTCGGAACCGTGCGCTACAACATAGATGATCAGTTGAGTGCCTGCCTGCCTGTCCTCGAGCCCGCATGGGTGATCGCAGATGAAGCACCATCGTCCCTTCCCTTGATCCTTGGAGAGGTGAAATGAGCTACGAAGACCTGCAAGCCGCCGCGGCCGCAATTGCCGGACGAACCGGCCGCGCACACCACGACGCAGCGATAGTGCTCGGATCGGGATTGAGCAGCTACGCAGCATCCCTCGACAACGCGATCGAGATCCCGTATGCGGACATTCCCCACTTCCCAGAGCCGCGGGTCGTCGGGCACGGAGGCAGCCTCTTTTCAGCACCGGTTGGAGGTGGTGCCGTGTTGCTGTTCGCCGGCAGGGTTCACACCTATGAGGGCTGGCCGCTCGACGACGTAGTGTTCGGTGTTCGCACCGCCGCGCTCGCAGGAGCGGAATCGGTATTGCTCACCAACGCAGCCGGTGGACTTGGCGAAGGTCTGGCCCCCGGCGACCTCGTCGCGATCCGCGACCATCTCAACTACACCGCGCGGAACCCGTTGGTCGGTGTGAACGACGATCGACTCGGTCCACGGTTCCCTGATATGAGCGAGGTGTATTCACTCCGCCTGCGCGGCATCATGAAACGTGCGTTCGCGACTGCATCGGTCCCGTATCGGGAGGGTGTCTACGCATGGTTCCTCGGACCGAGCTACGAGACTCCGGCAGAGATCGAGATGGTGAGGCGGGCAGGCGGTGATCTGGTCGGCATGTCCACCGTGCCGGAGGCGATTGCGCTCAACCACATGGGCATCGGGGTTGCGGGTATCTCACTCGTCACGAACTACGCCGCGGGAATCACCGACTCACCCTTGTCCCATGAAGAAGTCACGGAGACGGCCGCTGAGGCGCGGACGCGGTTCACCGAAGTCCTCAATGCGCTCCTCCCGATGCTCATTGAGGGCTGATACGAGTTTTTGAGTCGGCGCTCAAAGTTGGGGTATCATCCCGGTACCCGAAACAAGGAGCGACACCGTCATGAGAATCGCGGTCTGTGTGAAGCAGATCCCAGACCCGGCGACGCCCTACGAACTCGCGGA
>CBFDAN010000426.1:0-1728 GCA_965602815.1 uncultured bacterium | reverse complement strand
TCGATGTTCTCGGCGAGAGCGAGCGTCTGGTAGATCGTCTCGATCCCCAGCGCCTTCGCGTCACGCGGATTGTCGATGGTGACGTCCTCGCCGTCGATTCGGATGTGGCCGGAGTCAGCCTTGTGGGCACCGGATAGCGTTTTGATGAGTGTTGTCTTGCCCGCACCGTTGCCGCCGACGAGAGCGACCACCTCACCGGGGAACAGGTCGACGGAGACGTCATCGACGGCGTGGACACCGCCGAACGCCACGCGGATGTTGTTCATTTCGACCAGCGGCGTCCGCTGTATCGTCTCTTGCGTCACTTCGCTACACCGCCTTCCGCTGGTAGAAGCTGTCGAGGGCGACGGCAACGATGAGCACGACGCCGACAACGATGTCCTGCAGCGGCGCGTCGACGCCCATGAGGACCATTCCGGAGATGAGTGACTGCATCACGAGTGCACCGAGGACGGCGCCGGGGATCGTTCCGACACCACCGGCGAGCGACGTGCCCCCGATGACGGCTGCGGCGATGACGTAGAGCTCGGAGAGTACACCCATTCCGCTGGTCGCGGCGTTGAGCCTGGCTATGAGAACGGCCGCCGCGATCGCGACGAGTACGCCCATCAGCATGAAGGTCTTGACGATCGTCCAGCGCGTCTTCACACCGGCGAGTTCGGCGGCTTCCGGGTTGCCGCCGATGGCGTAGACGTAGCGTCCGTAGCGTGTGCGGGTCGCCATGAACTGCATCACCAGCGCCACGACGAGGGCGACCAGGACCGGTGCCGCGAGGCCCTGTGCGATCGTGAGGCCGCCCTCTGGCCAGGCGATGCCGTTGTCTTCCGCATACTGCCGTGCAAGCAGTTCCGGCATTGGGTAGCTGTTGATGACCGCAACCGCGCCGATCACGACGGCGCATGCCACCACACCGATTCCGATCTCTGCCCACATGGGACGGGGCGTGAACCCGAACTTGATGCGCTGGCGCCGTCGCGAGACCATCAGCGCGATGATGCCGATGCACGCAGCGATGCCGATGATCCAGGTCCACGTTCCTCCGATGGTGCCGCGTGCGCCGCCGCCGAAGATCTGGAACGTGGCGTCCATGGGGGCGATGGTGCGTCCACTGGCCATCCACCACGCAACGCCGCGCCACACGAGCAGGCCGCCGAGCGTGACTATGAATGAGGGCACGCCGACATACGCGACGATCGCTCCCTGCAGTCCGCCCATGGCCGCGCCCATTGCGACCCCAGCGGCGAGAGAGATGATCCAGATGGCGGGATGGCCGATTCCGAAGATGTCGGGGAGAATCTCGGTCTGGAGCAGAGCCATGGCCATCCCGATTGCGGCGAGCGCCGAACCGACCGACAGGTCGATGTTCCTCGTGACGATGATCAGCACCATGCCCGTCGCCATGATGGCCACGACCGAGGTCTGCACGGTGAGGTTCCAGAGGTTCCTGGCGGTGAGGAACGTGCCGCCCGACATGATGTTGAAACCGATCCACATGATGATCAGGGCGCCGATCATTCCGAGGAGGCGGGTGTCGATCTCGGCAGTTCTGAAGAAGCCTGCGATGCCACCCGAACTCTTCCCAGCGGTGGATGCTGCAGGAGCGGCGCCCGTTTCTACGGCGTTGGTGTCTGGCATGTCGGTCAAAGCGACCCGTACCTTAGACGGTCTCGCGTGGACCCATAACAAACGCGAGAGCGGCGCCCACCGGAGTGGGCGCCGCTCTCATGA
>CBFDAN010000425.1:0-1730 GCA_965602815.1 uncultured bacterium | reverse complement strand
GCTGATTTTGAGTTTGCCTGTAAGGCCGGGACCGAAGGCATGTTTGTAGCGTTGAGCCTGGTCAAGGCTGGTGTTATCACATATGGATTGGGGATCGGAGCGGATACATCCCAAGGTGCTCCTGGAGATGCGCTGGAGTATTCCGCCTCCGCCGGTGCGGCCGCTACGGGGCCCCCCGCTGTTGGGGGGGCCCACTCGCTATTTCGATCGGATCAACGGTATCGACTAGTACCCAACAGAGACGTAGTCGGCCTTGATCGCGCCATCCTTGATGTCCTGGAGCAGTTGCTCGACTTCGACCTTCAGCTCGCCGCTGACGACGGCATCCCAGTCGTGGTAGTCGGAGAGCCCGACGCCATCGTTTTCCAGGTTCCCGACGAACGCGCCGGCGGTCCATGAACCCTCAGCCTGCTGCTGCACCGAAAGTGTGACGAGCGGGCCGATGGCCTTCTCGACCGTGGTGAGCCACAACGACTGATACTGCTCATCCATCGCGAAGTACGCGTCTGCGTCGACGCCAACAAGAGCGGCCGTGATGCCGGAGTCGTTGATCGCGTCACCTGCCGGCAGGTTAATTGCGCCACCGACCGGGATGATGATGTCGCAGTTCTCCTGGAACAGGCTCTCTGCCGTGCTCCGTGCAAGGTCCATATCGGTGAAGCTGCCGGTGAAGAGCCCATCCTGGGCATCGACGTCCCAGCCGAGCACCTGCACGTCGCTTCCCTTGACCTCGTTGTAGTAGGCCGCACCCCGGGTGAAGCCATCCATGAATATCGCGACCGTCGGGAAGTTGGCGCCACCGTACGTGCAGAGCACACCGGTCTCGCTGACACCCGCGGCGAGATAGCCCGCAGCGAACGCAGCCTGGTCGGTCTGGTACACGAGCTCGCGCACGTTCGGCAGAGCGAGCGGCGCGAAGTCCGCGTCGGTCAACACATTGTCCACCATCGAGAAGATGATGTCCGGGTTCGCCTCAGCATTGATCGCCGTGACCTCACCAAGGGCGAAGCCAACGGTCACGATGTGCTCGCAACCCTGGCTGACCATCTGATCGATGTTCGGCTGCCAGTCGGAGGCATCGGTTGACTCGAGGAAGAACGAGTCGTCCGTTGCGAATCCGGCGTCCATCGCAGCCTGGACACCGGCCCATGCACTTGCGTTGAAGCTTCGATCGTCGACGCCGGCAAGGTCAGTCACCAGGCAGGTCTTGATCGGCTCGCCCTCGAACGCCATTGCTTCCGTGGTCGTGGTCTCTTCACCGGCGGTCGTTGTCGTCTCTTCACCACCGGCGGTCGTTGTCGTCTCTTCACCGGCGGTCGTTGTCGTCTCTTCGCCACCGGCCGCTGTTGTTGTTGTGTCGTCGCTATCGCTACTGCACGCAGCAACGATCAGTGCGAATGCGAGGAGGAGTACAAACAAGCCCCCGCGCTTCTTCAATCCGGTCATGGATCGAACCCTTTCTCTGGTTGAATCTGCTGCACACCTACCCACGGGTGCAACACCTGAAGTCTAGGGGATCCGACGGCATGATGGGCCGCGGAGGGAGCAAGACGCGGGGAACCGGTACGAGTCGATCCCGGTCTCGAGTCTCAGGTCTCAGGTCTCGGATCTCGGGTCTCTTCGCCCTTGTCGTGGAGAGCGCTGAAGACTGACGACCCGCGACTCGGCTCGTTCCCTACCGCTCGTTGTCGGCGAGTTCTACCGGGGGTTGGTCCGGGGTCTCGATCGAC
>CBFDAN010000424.1:0-1731 GCA_965602815.1 uncultured bacterium | reverse complement strand
TGGAAGAACCTCGACGACGTCGAATACGCCACCCTGGAATGGGTCGACTGGTTCAACCACCGCCGCATCCTCGAACCCATCGGCAACATCCCACCAGCCGAGAAAGAAGCCAACCACTACCGTCAAACCCGTTCAGCCGAACCGGCCAGACTCACACAACCAAGTGGTCTTGCCTGGGTTTTGTGGAGGTTGATTATTGGATTCTGCTGTCATGGTCTGTGAGGAGGACCGATGGCACGGAAGGGATATCCGCCGGAGTTCAGACGCCGGGTGGTTGAGCTGGTTGAGGGTGGCCGCAAGGTGGCGGAGGTGGCTGCCGATCTGGGGGTCAGCGAGCAGTCGATCTACACATGGCGGAGGCAGGCGAGGATCGATGCAGGCGTCGAAGCGGGGTTGACGTCGGCGGAGAAGGCGGAGCTGGCTGCAGCGAGAAGGCGGATCCGTGAGTTGGAGACGGAGGTGGCGATCCATCGTCGTGCAACCGAGTTGTTGAAAGGCGAGACATCCCCAAAAGACGGTTCGCAGCGATCCGGGTGATGGCTGCAGAAGGGCTCCCGATCGAGAACGCGTGTCGGGTGGTTGGGGTGTCGGTGTCGGGCTACTACTCGTGGCTGGATAGGCCGCCGTCGGCGAAGGCGATCCGACACGCCTGGTTGACCGAGCTGATCGTCAAGATCCATGCCGACTCGAAGGCCGCCTATGGGGCACGTCGGGTCCATGCCGAGTTGACCCTCGGCCATGGCATCACGGTCGGTCATGAGGCGGTCGCGATGCTGATGCGTCGGGCCGGGCTACAGGGCCTGTCGGGGCGTCCGAGGTATCGCAAGGTCCCGAACATGCCAACCGCGTCCGATCTCGTCGACCGGAACTTCTCCCGTTCGGAACCCGACCGGTTGTGGGTCACCGACATCACCGAACACCCGACCCGGGAGGGCAAGGTGTACTGCGCTGTCGTGCTCGACGTCTACTCGCGGCGGGTGGTGGGGTGGTCAATCGACTCACGGCCGGCGGCGACACTCGTAACGAGCGCACTTGGGATGGCGATCGACAACCGCCAACCCGTCGACGGCGAGACCATCATCCATTCCGACCACGGCACGCAATTCACGTCATGGGCGTTCACCCAACGCGCCATCGACTCGGGTCTGTTGCCGTCGATGGGATCAATCGGCGACTGCTACGACAATGCCGTCATTGAATCGTTCTGGAGCCGCATGCAGGTCGAGTTGCTCGACACGCGTCGGTGGAAGACCCGGGTTGAACTCGCCAACGCGATTTTCGAATACCTCGAGATCTGGCACAATCGACAACGCCGACACTCAGCACTCGGCATGATGACACCCGTCGAGTTCGAAGCTCGACAACAAGAGACAACGGCGGCATGAATCCAGTCAGCCGCCTCCACGAGACCCAAGGCACCCCAAAGTCTCCACTGAACCCGGGGCGGTTCACACAGCGCGGTGAGGCGGAGTCGTTCCGAACCGACGCCACCGGCTACCAGGCGTTGGTGGGCTGGTTGTTGGCGTTCGGTGCGGTGTTGCGGGTCGGGGTGGAGGGCACCGGTTCGTGTGGGGTGGGCCTGTCCCGGCAGCTTCATGGTGTAGGGATCGTGTTGGTGGAAGTGGATCGTGCGAACCGCTCGACTCGGCGTCGGTCGCGCAAGTCGGCTCCGATCGAGGCGGAAACCGCAGCGAGAGCGGCGTTGCCTGGATCTGCGAGAGTGACGACCAA
>CBFDAN010000423.1:0-1734 GCA_965602815.1 uncultured bacterium | reverse complement strand
AGTGGGGGAGCGGGCCCCCGAACTGCCTCGTGGTACCCAATTTCTCAATCGGAGCGGTTGTCATGATGCGCCTCTCCGAGATTGCGGCGCCGTCCTTCGCGGCGGCGGAGGTAATCGAACTTCATCACGACCGCAAGGCCGACGCCCCATCGGGGACGGCCATCGCCACAGCGGAACGGATCGCCGGCAGCGCCCCACAACGACGGGCGATTGACTCGGCCGAGTTGATCCCGGGCGCCCGGGGTGCCGACGCCGCCGGTGTCCCGGTTCATGCGGTTCGACTCCCCGGTCTGGTCGCACACCAGCAGGTTCTGTTCGGCGGGATCGGCGAGACTCTGACGATCCGCCACGACACAACCGACCGAACCGCGTTCATACCGGGTGTGCTCGCGGCAATCCGCGCCGTAGCGACCCTCCCGGATCCGGTATCCGTTGGCCTCGAGTCCGTGCTGGGGATCTGACGAGCCCAAACCGCCTCACCCCTACGATTCGGTCATGCGCATCGCGGGAATCATCGGAGGTATCGCCCTGACTCTGATGGGTGGCGTGTGGATCTTGCAGGGGCTCAACTCCCAGTATGCGCCGCAGAGCTTCATGACCGGGAGCCTGACGTGGGTCGTGATCGGGGCAACGGCGGTTGTAGGAGGTATTGCACTCGCGCGGTGGAGTTGGACTTCTCTGTGATACGCCCGACCGACTCGGAGGGCAAGGAGTCCGCATCGAGCGGGCGTCCTAGCTGAGCGGAACCTCGAAGAGCCGAACGGGGTCGTCGAAGCCCTTGAGAGCGATCGGCCCGCGGTCGTGGAACGTCAGCGGTTTTCCCACGGAGAGCTCACGCACAGCACTCGATACGAGGATCTGCCCGGGGTTCGCGTGTCCGCAGATGCGGGAGGCAAGATTCACCGCCGCTCCGAAGAGATCTTCGTCCCGACTCACGGGTTCGCCTGCGCTGATACCTATGCGCACGCGACCGTTTTCGGAATCCACCTCAATCGGCTCTCCAAACTCGCGTTCAATCTGAACGGCGCAGTCGACCGCCCGGCTGACGTGGCTGAACGACGCGAAGATGCCATCACCAGTGTGTTTGACCTCGCGTCCGCCATGCGAAGCGAGCGATGCTCTCACGATCTCGTCGTGGTGGCGCAGCAGCTCCATGGCCGAGGCGTCTCCGTCTCGGGTGCTGACTTCCGTTGATCCGACCAGATCGGTGAACATGATCGCCCGGAGACCGGTGTCGACCTCGGAATCGTCGTGTCTTGCGAGATTGGGAACGTTCTTCTCCCAATCGCCCATGAAGCGACTGACCGTCGGCTTCTCGACCTCGACCATGTTGTGCGGCACGAGGCCGTGCGACTCCTTGTGGACGGCGATCGCCGCTTCTTTCGTCGGGGCGTCGACGAGGCAGAACGCTTGACCGTCAGGGCTGTTGAACCAATAGGTGAGGAAACTGACCCCGTATTCATCCTGAATCTCGAGGTCGCGCTGGTGGGCGCCCTTGATGTCCTCTTCGGTGACATCGCCCAGGTTCTCGTGAACGTCCATGAATATCGGCATCCGCCGAGCCTATCAACCCGCGGCGACCAAGGGCACACCCCACTTCCGGTCGGGCCGCTCAGCGGCCGGCGTGGTCGCGGACCCGCTCGGAGACGTCGTAGCCGGGCGCGCCCGACCGATTTGGCGGGCGTCCGGTCTCGACCGGCGGGGTGTCAGGCGCCGCGAACACGCGGTCGGGCG
>CBFDAN010000422.1:0-1751 GCA_965602815.1 uncultured bacterium | reverse complement strand
ACCCGGAACGCGGCGTAGCTGATCGCTTCCGCTCGCGCCGATTCCACATCAGATGCGACGTGGTCCTCGTCCACAAGAACGCCGCTGGCGGAGGGGTCGTAGGCGGCCCATGCGTCCCACATCGCTGCCGACGTGTGGTAGAGGTTCCGCGCATGCACGGTCGGCGCGGGAAGATCACGCCGGATCGCGTCGAGCAGTGCTTCGTCCCAGCGGCGAGCAACCGACCAATCGGGATGCTCTGCGATTGGTGGGCAGGCTTCTTCATCCCCTCCGGATCGCAGAAACACGAAGCCGCCGACAACCACCACGGCGACGAGCAGCACACCGAGTGCCGCCATCCACAACCGTGCACGGTTGTTCGCCATAGTCGTCCCTTCCACCGTCTCCCGAGCAGTTCGAGCAGCGACTCGAGAGATTCAAGCGGCGTCGCCCATTGTGGTGATCATCTCGCGATCTTGGCCGGCGCGAAGGGTAGCCCCGCAGGCCGGTCACTCGGTTCGACTCACACCCCTTCCGACGGCCCGATCACGCCGACGACAAGGACGGCGTGGCAGCATCCTCCGCCCGGGATCGGTCGCACATCCCAACATGCGTTAGTCCACCACCACAGGGGTATAGTTCAAGAGCGCGACCGCACAAGCGGTCGCTAACCAGTACATGGAGGACAAATGAAGCGAAGCATCAAGCTTCTTATCTTGCTCGCCGCGTTCGCGATGATCGTTGCTGCATGTAGCAGCGACTCGGACGACACGACGACCACGACCGCCGCAGCAGGCGGAGACGAAACGACGACCACCGAAGCGATGACCGATGAGCTCATCGTCGGCGTCTCGTGGAACAACTACAACGAAGAGCGTTGGGCGAAGTGGGATGAGCCGGACATGAAGGCTGCCATCGAGGCCGGTGGCGCCACGTACATCTCGGCCGATGCCGGGTCGTCCGTCGAGCAGCAGCTCGCCGATGTCGAGAACCTGATCGCTCAGGGCGCGCGGGCGCTGATCATCCTCGCTCAGGACGGCACGGCCATCAAGCCCGCCGTTCAGAGCGCCATCGATCAGGGCATTCCGGTCATCGCGTATGACCGCCTCATCGAGGACCCGGGCGCGTTCTACCTCTCGTTCGACAACGTCGAGGTCGGCCGGATGCAGGCTCAGGCGATCTTCGACGCCGTGCCCGCGGGCAACTACGTCATGATCAAGGGCAACGCTGCCGATGCCAACGCAGACTTCCTGCGTGGCGGTCAGCAGGAGGTCCTGCAGGCGGCCATCGACGCCGGTGACATCGTCATCGTCGGCGAGTCGTACACAGACAACTGGGCCCCTGAGGTCGCGCAGACCAACATGGAGCAGTTCCTCACCGAGAACAACAACGATGTCCAGGCTGTCGTCGCTTCGAACGACGGTATGGCCGGCGGTGTTGTTGCGGCTCTCGCAGCGCAGGGACTTGACGGTGTGGTTCCGGTGTCCGGTCAGGACGGCGACGGCGCCGCTCTGAACCGCGTTGCGCTCGGCACCCAGACGGTCGACGTGTGGAAAGACGCCCGTTTGCTCGGCAAGGCGGCTGGTGAAGTCGCGGCGCTCCTCGCGGCCGGCACAGCGATGGAAGACGTGCCTTCGATGGTGCAGTTCACGACGCCGGAAGGGAACGAGATGTTCTCGATCCTCCTGTCGCCGCAGCCGATCACCCAAGACAATCTTGACCTGGTTGTCACGGCCGGCTGGATTACCGTCGATGACCTGTGCAAGGACGTC
>CBFDAN010000421.1:0-1769 GCA_965602815.1 uncultured bacterium | reverse complement strand
GGACCCCGACCGTCTGAGTATGAGGCGCCGTTCTCGGTCACGCGGATGTCGGTTGCTCCATAGTCGTCGTGGATTCTCTTGAGGAACGTCGTCAGAGCTGACGGGACGATCTCCCAGCCCATCTCGGTGTACCCGTCGGGTGGATTTGGGCCGGGTTTGAGCCAGGTTGTCTCCGCTTCCTCGTGGCCGGCCTCAATCGCGAGAGCGGTGTAGTAGTTGATCCCGATGAAGTCGAGCGGCACCGCGATCTCGTCGAGGTCGCCGGGGTGGATGAATGGAGGGGCATCGGGGTCGTAGGCACCCCGTTCCCGAAACGCGCCAACCATGTCCTGCGGATACCCCTTGCCGAAGACCGGATCGAAGAACCATCGATTTCGAAAACCGTCGAAGTGACGGTTCGCTGCCACGTCCGCGGGGTCGGCGCTCGCGGGCGTTGACGGGCGGCAATCCAGGATGATGCCGACGTCGCTGTTCGGGACGTTTGCACGGATGACGGGCACCGACCGGCCGTGGGCGAGGAGCAGGTGGTGCGCGACGGTGAGCGTCTCCCTCAGATCGGCGTGGCCCGGGGCGAACTCGCCGAAGTAGTGACCGAGGAACGACGCAACCCACGGCTCGTTGTGGGTAGCCCACTGTGTGACGCGATCGCCGAGTGCGCCGCTCATGATGTCGGCGTACCGGACGAATGCGTCGACGGTTTCGCGATTTGCCCAACCGCCGATGTCCTGGAGAGCTTGCGGCAGTTCCCAGTGGTAGAGGGTGACGTACGGCGTGATGCCGTGCTCGAGGAGTTCGTCGACGAGGCGGTCGTAGAAGGCGACTCCGCTCGGTTCGATCGGTCCGGTCCCATCCGGGATGATCCTGGTCCACGCGGTGGTCAGGTTGTATGCCGGGATTCCCGCGTCGGCCATGAGCGCAACGTCCTCCGGATACCGGTGGTAGTGGTCGCACGCGACGTTGCCGGTGTCGCCGTTGAGAATGCGCCCGGGTTCGCGTACGAATCGGTCCCAGATCGACTCACCTTTGCCGTCCTCGTTCCAGGCGCCTTCGATCTGGTACGCGGAAGCCGTGACCCCGAATACGAAATCGTCTGGAAACGTCGTCATGCACCCTCTCGTGTCGTCACGTTCGCAGGCCGCCGAGCGCGGCGACGACCCGGTCGACCTCTTCAAGTGTGTTGTAGTGCACGAAGCCGATTCGGACGAGTCCGCCTTGGTTTGCGACGCCGAGGCGGCGCATCACCTCCACGGCGTAGTAGTCGCCGGACCACACGAAGATGCCGAGGGCTCCGAGGGCCGCCGCCACGGCATCAGGATGTACACCGGAGACAGAGACGGCGAACGTTGGTGTGCGGCCGTCCGGGCTGTCACGCCCGTAGAGGCGTACACCAGGGAGTCCGGCGATGCCGTCGAGGAATCGCTCGGATAGTGCGGCTTCATAGGTTCCGATGGTCTCCATGGCCGAGGTGATCCGCTCACGGCGCGAATCGCCGTCACCCAGCGAGGCGATGTAGTCGACCGCAGCTGTGACGCCCGCCAGGCTCTCGAAGCTCTGTGTTCCGGTCTCCCATTTGCCCGGCGGATCATCCGGGGCCGGGCGGATCTTGTACGCGGCCACGGCGTCGAACACCTCGGTCCGTCCGTAGAGGCAGCCGGTGTGTGGCCCGAAGAACTTGTACGAAGAAGCTGCGAGGAAGTCCGCTCCAAGAGCGGCGACATCCAGGAGGCCGTGCGGCGAGTAGTGCACCGCATCGACATAGCTCAACGCGC
>CBFDAN010000420.1:0-1771 GCA_965602815.1 uncultured bacterium | reverse complement strand
CTCCGTCATCGGCTGCGCCGATGAACCCGTTCGGCCACTCATGGGTCATGGAACCGTCTGACCCCCTCCGTCAGCGGCTCCGCCGCTGCCACCTCCCCCTCAGGGGGAGGAATACGACAGGGGGAGGAATCTGGTTGGGGGCTGGCGACCTCTTCGGCCATTTCGTAGGCGTCGCGTTGGGCGTACACGTGGTCTTCCCAGATTCGTTCCGCACGGGCGTCATCGCGGATCGGACGGCGGATCATCTCGAGGCAGTATTGGCTCTGCTCAGCCGTTGTGCCTGCCCGGCCATTCAAATCGACTGCGAATCGAGAGAAGTCGCGTACAGCGATGTCGAAGATCTGGTCGACGAGGTCATCTTCGATCTCGTAGATCTCGGCGTTCTCCAGAACCAACTGGCAGTAGACGACGAGAGTGAAGATCTCGCCGACGGCCAGCAGCCAGTCCGTGTCTCGCTGCTCTTCCTCGGTCGGCGTCGCCTCGACCAGCATTCTCTTGAACACTTCCGTCTGCTCGGCGAACACAGACACGTTCTGGACGTTGGAGCGCTTGAAGATGGGGGCGTAATCGTGGAACCGAATCTTGCCGAGGCCGCGAGTTGGCCCCTGATCGAAGAGGAAGTCGTCGTTGACCGGCTGGTCGCGCCTGCCGACGTCGGGAAGGTCAATCGGCCGGAAGAAGTAGTTCTCCATGAACTTGACGATGAGGGCGATGTTGACATGCACCGTCCCCTCGAGCTTCGGCAACGCGCGAATGTCGCGGGCGGCCATGTCGAAATAGGTGTCCGCCTCGAAGCCCTTCGCTGCGATCACATCCCAGAGGTGATTGATGACATCTTCGCCCTGCGTCGTCACCTTCATCTTCACGACGGGGTTGTACAGCAGGTACCGGCGGTCGTCCGGCGACGCAACGCGCATGTAGTCGGCCGCCCGGAGCGCAACCAACTTCATCGCTACAAGGCGGGCGTAGGCATCCGTGAAGAGTCGCCGAACGTGGGGGAAGTCGGTGACCGCCATGCCGTAGAGATGGCGGTGCGCGGCATGGTGCACTGCCTCGTAGAACGCGTGGGTGCAGATGCCGATCGAGCCCCACCCCAGATTGAACTTGCCGATGTTGACGGTGTTGAGCGCAGCATCCCACGCGTCGTCGCCGCGTGAGAGGATGTCGGCGTCGGTGATCGGGTAGTCGTCAAGGGCATACTCGGAAACGAACATCTGGCTGTGCACGACGTTCTTCACCACCCGGTAGGCCGGGTGCTGCGAGTCGACAACAAAGAAGCAGTACTCGCCGGTGTCGGCGATCTTGCCGAACGTCGAGACAAGCGCGGCCTCGTTGCCGTTGCCGATGTAGTACTTGCTTCCGTTGGCCCGGTAGGTGCCATCACCAACCGGCGTCAGCGTCATTTCGGTGGAGTAGAGATCGGCGCCGTGCTCCTTCTCAGACAACCCGAACGCGAAGACTCCGCCCTCCTGGAGCAAGGCCGCGGTCTTGGTCTTCACGGCTTCGTTGTCGCTCATCCAGATCGGCCCGAGTCCTAGAACCGTGACCTGCCATGCGTACCAGTAGGGCAGGCCATAGAACCCGAGGATCTCGGCGAACTCGCAGATGCGCCATTCGTCCCAGCGAGAGTCGTCGGCACCGTATCCGGTAGGAGTGCACATCGTGGCGAAGATGCCCTCACTCGCGACGAAATCGAGGAAGTCTCGATACCACACCGCGCCGTGGTCATCCTCCTTGAGCCGCCGCTTCCCTTTCGCCTCGAAGAACGCAA
>CBFDAN010000419.1:0-1772 GCA_965602815.1 uncultured bacterium | reverse complement strand
CCCTCCGCAACCGCCTCCAAACCCAACGTCGTATCACCAACCGGAACCGTCGTCGTGGTCGACTCGGATGGTGCCGTCGTGGACGACCCGGATGGTGCCGTCGTGGACGTCGACGCCGAATTCGCGGGATCTGTGGTTGTCGTAGATTCGGTCGCGTCGGTCGACGATGCGGCTGGCACCGATGACGGCACCGTCCGCGGTGTCGGCTCCGAGGAGCAGGCTGCGGCCACCAGCACCACGATGATCGGGAGAACGAGTCGTACACGCATGTCAGCCGGACTCAACGACGCCGGCGGCCGCCGCCGCCTCGTCTGCTTCGCGGGCTACCCGGCGGCCCTCCGACTCATCGACTCGCGTCAGCAGGTAGATACCGAGTACGAAGAAGACGACGAGGCCGAGCACCGCCGGTCGTGAGGACCCGAACACCGCGACGGCCGCCGTAAACAGCAGCGGACCGACGATCGCAGAGAACTTCGACATGACGGAGAAGAACCCGAAGAACTCCCCGGAGCGAGCCTTCGGCGACATCGATGCGTACAAACTCCGGCTCAGGGCCTGTGACCCTCCTTGAACGACGGCGACCATGAACGCGAGGAACCAGAACTCGATCACGCTGTCGAGCACGAAACCCCACACCGCGATGGCGGCGTACACCGTAAGCGCAAGCATGATCGTTCGTTTGGTGGTCATCTGGTCGGCGAGACCCGAGAACAGCGGCCGGCCCAGCACGGAGGCGAGCGCGAGGCCGATCACTTCGACGATGAAGAGCAACCCGAGGATCGAGAGCAGATCACTCGAGCGCGGCGGCGCCAAGACGGTCGTCTCCCCAATGACTATCGCCGTACCGGTCGCGGCATCGTCAGCTTCCCCGGTATTGATGATCTCGAGGAGGTGTTCGCCCGCTTCATCGGCAGAGATATCGATGTCGACCCCATCGTGGACCGCCACGTTGTATCCATCGATCACGAGTGGCTCGTCGTCTTCGATGACCGGATCGCCGTCGATCCGCACCTCCCATTCTGAACGGTCTGGGCCTTCGCTATAGCGAACGCGGACCTCCGTGCCGTTGTAGGCGAGCGAATAGACCGCACCAACATCGCGTGCAATCGTGTAGTCGCCGTCTGGCTCCCATACGCCGACGAGTTCGACCCTCGGGTCATCAACGGCGTAGTCACCTTCCCCCACCGCCGTCGCCGTGGTTTCGTACGAAGGGGGACGGGTCCCGGTGAGGTCATCGTCGAGCAGGTACCGGCCGCCGATCCCCACGAGCGGCAGCATTACCAGGTTCCACACAACGAATGCCAAGTAGAACGCCCGTTTCGATTCCCGTTTCGAGGGGATTCTCCCGAACGCGATCGAGAACGGAATGCCGACGAATTGGACGAGGAGGATGGCCGCGATGAGCTCAATCGACCCGAAACCCAGCTCCGCGCCGTAGATCACGGCAACGCCGATGATGGTCCCGATCCCGTCGTTGTAGATGAGGAACGCGATGAGATACTTGAGCAGCTCGCGATAGCTGCGGAGGTGGCGAAAAGTCTCTCCGAGGCGCTTGAACGTGATCGTCATCAGGCTTCCCGGTTCGGTCGCGACGGCGGCCGGCGGTTCCGGGACTCGTCGGAGGATCGGGATCGAGAACACGATCCACCAGATACCGACCGACAGGAAGGAGAGCCGGGTGCCGAGGGAGTCACCGAGCGTGAAGATCATGATTATGTTGATCGCGAGGAGCAGCCCCCCGCCGAGGTAACCGACGGCGTAACCCATGGTGG
>CBFDAN010000418.1:0-1773 GCA_965602815.1 uncultured bacterium | reverse complement strand
ACTTCGAGGTATCGGGCCCGGAACTCGACGCCATGGTGGTAGCTGCCCTCGCCGCTCCCGGCTGCCTCGGTGCCCGGATGACCGGCGGCGGCTTTGCCGGTTGTGCGGTGGCCCTCGTACAGAGTGCAGAGATCGACGATTTCATGTTCGAGACAACGCGGGTGTATCGGGATCGGACCGGGCTCGAACCAGCTATCTACGTGTGCAAAGCATCCGACGGCACCAGCGTCCAGACAGGGGAGAGCATGACATGACCGTACTCGTGACCGGAGGGGCGGGTTTCATCGGCAGCGTCGTGACGGACCAGTTGCGAGCGGGAGGGGAACCGGTGGTGGTCATCGATGACCTCAGCCGCGGCAACCGCGACGTCGTCGACGAGGACGTCCCCTTCTACCAGGCGCCCGTAGGTGACAGTGCCACCATCGAGCGCGTCGTGGCAGACCACCGCGTCGACGCCTGCATCCACTTCGCGGGACTCATCGCAGTTGGGGAATCCGTCGCCAAGCCGGGTTTGTACTGGCGTCGCAATGTGGCAGAGAGCATCACTCTGTTCGACACCCTCGCGGCCCTCGGAGTTGAAAACGTCGTGTTCTCCTCATCGGCGGCTGTGTATGGCGATCCAGTCGAAGTCCCCATCCCGGAAGAACACCCGAAGCAGCCGACCAGCCCATACGGCACCACCAAGATGGTCGTTGAGATGGTTCTCGAGGACCTGTCAGCGGCCGGACAACTCCAAGCGGTCTCCTTGAGGTACTTCAACGCGGCCGGGGCGACGCAACGACGCCGCGAGCGGCACATTCCCGAGACGCACCTGATCCCGCTCGCGCTTCGGGCAGCAGTGCAGGGAACGCCGATGAACGTCTTCGGCACGGACTACCCCACGCCGGACGGAACTGCTATCCGCGACTACATCCACGTGGATGACCTTGCGGCTGCCCACGTCCGTGCCATCGACTACCTCCGCCGAGGGGGTTCGACGGTCGCATTGAATCTCGGCGTGGGGCACGGCGCCAGCGTGCGCGAAGTGCTCACGACGTCGGAGGAGGTAACCGGTCTGCCGATCAACGCCGTCGAGTCTTCGCGGCGGCAGGGTGATCCGGCGGTTCTGGTCGCAGCCGCCGCCGAGGCAAGGAACGTCCTACAGTGGACGCCGCACACCACCGACCTCGGCAAGATCGTCGAATCGGCGTGGCGGTGGGAGAAGGACGGGCCGCCAACACCCAGGGATTGACCGGCGGCTACGACGCGGCGGCTGTCAGGGCTTGGTCGATCACGTGCACCAATCGGTCGGCGTTGGCGGAGTCGAACACCATCGGTGGCTTGATCTTGATGACGTTGCTGAACGGACCGTCGGTACTCAGGAGCACACCTTGGCCCTTGGCGTATTCGACAACGTCGTCTGCAGAAGTCGTGGCCGGGTATTTCGAAACACGGTCCTCGACAAGTTCGATGCCCAGGTAGAGGCCGGCGCCACGGACGTCACCGATCGCGAGATGGCGCTCCGAAAGCGCAGTCAGTGACTGGAGAAGCCGTCGGCCGACGACCGTTCCATGGTTGACGACGTCGAGTCGTTCGATCTCGTCGAGCACGGCATTCCCGATCGCGGCCGAGACGGGGTTGCCGCCGAACGTGTTGAAGTACTCCATGCCGTTGTCGAAAGCGACTGCGATCGCTCGCGTCGTAGCAACAACGGCGAGTGGGTGTCCGTTCCCAGCCGGTTTGCCCATCGTGACGACATCGGGTTCGAGGTTGTACCACTCGAATGCCCAGAAC
>CBFDAN010000417.1:0-1786 GCA_965602815.1 uncultured bacterium | reverse complement strand
TTCTCTTCATGACGCCTGATTCACTCTCGACTGCCGAGCTCTTCGGTCGACAGCCGGTGGCGCACCTGGGCGGCGATCTGGATGCCGACTTCCTCTTCCTCATCAACGACCGCGTCTGCTCCGGCCATCACCAATTGCCAGCGGTGGGTGTGATATCTGGCGCGCACGACGATCGGCGTATCGGGCGCGAGGGCGCGCACCTGTTGGATGATCTGTCGGGCGGCCCATGGATCCGGGATGGTGATCACGACGCAGGCAGCGGTTCTGACATGCACGCGTTCGAGAACTTCCTCACGCGTGGCGTCCCCCATGATAGTCCGAAGCCCGTAGCCTCGCGCGAGATCCGCCGTGCGATGTGCCAGTTCGACGACAGACATGTCAAGACTGTGCTCAGCCATCATCAGTTCGGCGACCCGTCGGCCAGCGGGTCCGAACCCGATTATCACAAGATGATCGCGAAGCCTGTCCGACCCACCTGGGCCCCCGCCCGGGCCCTCTGCGATGCTCGAGGAGAGAGGCGAGCGCGATCCGACAAACCGAGCCACCTGCGGCCCAAGGGCCATCAGGAACGGCGTGAGGAACAGCGTTGTCATCATCGCCGCGACGATCAAGTCGAATTCCCCAAGCCCGATCAGGCCTCCCTGCCGCGCGAGCACGGCAATGACCAGCGAGAACTCCCCGATTTGGGCGAGGACGATTCCAGTCGCGAATGACGGGCCGATTGGTCTCCCGAAGACTCGGAGAACGCCAGTGGTCACCACTGCTTTCCCGATCACAATCGCGGCCACGACGCCCGTCAGGAGCGGCCAGTTCTCGGCGGCCCACCGCGGATTGCTGAGCATCCCGATGGAACAGAAGAACAAGGTCACGAAGAGTGTTCGGAACGAAATGATGTTGGCGCGGATTTGCGTAGCGAACGGAGACTCGGCCAGCAGCATGCCCGCGACGAATGCCCCAAGTGCGGGAGAGAAGCCCAGCTTATGCGATAACCAAGCCGCTCCCACTGCTGTGACAACCGCGAGAAGGATCGGCAGGTCGCCGTACCTTTGGGCGACTCTGGCACCGAGGAGTGCCGGTAGCGCATGGCTGATCAGCACGTGGAGAGCACCGACGAGGACCGTTGCCATCCCAACGGCTCGGGCTATGCCAAGACTGACCTCGGCAATCGACCCCCCGATGCTGATGACCGCTATCAGCAAGGTGAGCGGCACGACTGCGAGGTCCTGCAAGAGCAGAATGCCCACCGCGTAACGCCCGTGAACCGCGTCTATCTCGGCTCGGGTTGCCAGAAGCTGCAGAACCGCGGCCGTGCTGCTCAAGGCCACTACGGCCCCAAAGGCGACTGAGGTGGCCGGACTGAGTCCGATGACCAGGCAGATTCCAGCCGTTGTGGTCGCCGTGAGCACGACCTGAAGCGTGCCACCGGCGAGGGCCACCGATCCGATGTCTCGAAGTCGTCGCCAGGAGAACTCGAGGCCGATGGTGAAGAGCAAGAGCGCGATGCCCAGCTCCGCAATCGCGGTCACGGCCTCGTGGCTCGGTAGCAGGTCCAACGCATTGGGTCCGAGCAATGCGCCGGCCAGGAGATATCCTATGAGCGGACTCTGCCTGAAACGCTCGCACAGCGCGCCGAGGACGATGGCTGCAGCGAGCAGTATCAATATGTCCAACAGTCCTGCCCAAAGATCCATAGCTTCCCGTCCTCAGTGGGTGGGTCAGTGCCGTCGCCGTCCCCGCCGGACCGTTTCGTGAACGGCCCAGCCGCTGTCCGGCTGCGCCGCCGCGG
>CBFDAN010000416.1:0-1788 GCA_965602815.1 uncultured bacterium | reverse complement strand
TCAGCAACCGGTGTGCGACGGTGATATCGGGCCCCAGAACTTCGACGTGGGTACCGATGGCTTGCACGATGTAGTTCCCGTGGTGGAGAACGAACTTCAGGTCAAGGGTCTGCTTGACCTCACAGGCATCGCACGTACACGTCCACGTCAACCCCGCCTCGTCGAGCCGCCCCATGAAGTCGTCGTAGCAGCCGGTGATGCAGCTGACGAGATTCGAACCCTTCGGCCCCACGCCGTCTTCGCCCACAGCAAACACGGCATCACCCTCGAACTCCTGCTCGCGCAGAGATGCGACGACTAAGCCGGTCGGTACACAGGATCATTTGGCTCAACCCGCTCGCAGGCCACGAGGGATTCACACCAGAGGCCCGCGGGATGGCTGCTGCCCTTCCGTACGTGGACGAGTTGGTGGCAGGCGGAACCGCTCGTAATCTGGAGGAACTGATCAACCTGCTTCAGGAATCGCAATCCGCACAGGGAGCCGCAATCGCATCATGAGAGACGTGCTCGAAGTCCACGATCGGTGGACGCAAGACGGAAAGGACGTCGCTGTCGCGACGGTCGTCGGCGTGAGGGGATCTGCCCCTCGAGGCGTCGGGGCGAAGATGCTTGTCTCGTCTGATGGCGAGATGGAAGGGAGCGTCAGCGGCGGGTGCGTCGAGAACGATGTGCGCGAACACGCCATGGCGGTTCTGGTGTCTGGTGTCCCCAAACTCGTGACGTACGGCATCTCCGACGACGATGCCTTCGAGGTCGGGCTCACGTGCGGCGGCACGATCGAGGTCTACATCGCACCATGGTGAATCCTTTCGTCACCGCTGTGTCGGACCTTCAACGCACCGAGGGTCTTGGAGCTCTGATCACCGTGATCGACGGCCCAGACTTGGGGGACGCCGTAGTGGTCGACCGTCAAAGGAATGTCCTCACGCAGAATCAAGCATGGCTCACCGACGAAGTCCTCGGGGATGCGGTCAGCCTGATGGACCGTGAAGAGAGCAAATCGCTGACGTACGGTGATCGGCGAGTCTTCATTGACGTGATCGCACCAGCACCTGTAATGCTGATCTTCGGTGCAGGACACATTGCTCAGCCCCTGTCGCTGTTCGCACGGGAACTCGGCTTTCGCGTGGTCGTCTCGGACGCTCGCGCCACGTGGGCGACGCAGGAGCGGTTTCCCAACGTCGACGAGCTCATTGTCGGTTGGCCGGATGCGACGTTTGAACGATACGCACCGGATCACAGAACCTATGTCGTGCTTCTGAGTCATGATGCGCGTTTCGAGGTTCCCGTGTTCAACGAGGTCCACGGCAAGCGCCTTCGGTATCTCGGTGCCATGGGTTCGAGGCGGACACACGGCATTCGAGTCGAGCGGCTCAGATCTGAGGGCTGGTCAGAGGAAGAGATCTCGGAGATCCACGGACCCATCGGGCTCGATCTCAAGGCGAAGTCGCCTGCCGAAACGGCAATTGCGATCCTTGGGGAGGTCATTCGGGTGCGATACGGCGAGGGGAGCGGCGAGTCCTTGTTCGGGACCGACGTCGCGATCCACACCGGATAGGAGGCTGGCATGGAGGTCATCGGTCTGGTGTTCATCGCTGTGGGTTCAAGAAGACGGCGCAGCGACTCCGAGCGGTAGCGCAATCCACATTCGGCCTCGCCCATGTCGGCACATATGCGTGCCTGGGCCAGCCGTGCATAGTGAATCTCCTCTGTGTGTCGTTTTGTCAAGGTGCTTTCGGGTTGGGTGGACAGGGCTGGGTTGGGCGACACCGTGGTGGTGGCAGGCTC
>CBFDAN010000415.1:0-1793 GCA_965602815.1 uncultured bacterium | reverse complement strand
GGGCCGCCTCGCCGACCTCGTCGAGTACCTCTCCGCATCGCCCGGCATCGACAGCGTCGCCGTGGTGCGCCATGGACACCTGATACTCGACGCCGTCTTCTACCCGTTCCCGGCCGAACGGGCCCACATCATCCATTCCTGCACCAAGTCCGTGGTCGGCACTCTCATCGGTATCGCCATCGACGGCGGTCTGATCAAGAGCACCTCAGTGCCTGTCGTGGAGATCCTCGCCGATGCCGCCCCGTCCGATATCGATGACCTCAAAGCGGCCATGACTGTCGAGGACCTCCTCACCATGTCGGCCGGGTTGGACTGCCGGGACTCCTACATCTATGGCTGGCAGGGGATGCGGGAGATGCGCCGCAGTGACGACTGGGCGGCGCACATGCTCGCCCTCCCCATGTCTGAGGAGCCGGGCATCCTCTTCGAGTACTGCAACGGTGCCGGAGGCCCGGCCCTCGATTTTGCACGGGCGGCCCTATTCGAACCACTCGGCATCACCGATGTCACCTGGCCATTGAGCCCCAACGGCATCAACATCGGCTGGGGAAATATGCACCTCCAACCTAGTGTCCTGAGTCGGGAATGCGTTGGATATATGCGGCGAGGGTGTCGAGGATCTGGTCGGCGGTCTTGTGCCAGACGAATGGTTGGGGGTTCTCGTTCCATTGTTCGGTCCAGTGTTGGATCGAATCCTTCAATTCGGTGACTGAGCGGTGGGTGCCGCGTCTGATCCATTTGGTGGTGAGTTCGGAGAACCATCGTTCGACGAGGTTCATCCAGGAGCTGTAGGTCGGGGTGAAGTGGAACGTGAATCGGGGGTGACGTTGGAGCCAGCGTTGGATCTCGGGGGTCTTGTGGGTCGAGACGTTGTCTAACACGACATGGATGTCGAGATCGTCGGGGACGTTGCGGTTGATCAGGTTCAAGAACTTGCGGAACTCGATGGCGCGATGTCGTGGCGTCATGTCCGTAATCACGTGACCGGAGGCAACGTCGAGTGCGGCGTAGAGATTGGTGGTGCCGTTGCGTTGGTAGTCGTGGGTGCGTCGTTGTGGGACACCGGGCATCATCGGCAGGATCGGTGCGGTGCGATCCAACGCTTGGATCTGGGTCTTTTCATCCACACAGAGCACGATTGCGACGTCGGGCGGATTCAGGTACAACCCGACGATGTCGCGGACCTTGTCAATGAACTGCGGGTCCGGAGACAGCTTGAAGTCCTCTATCTGGTGGGGTTTGAGACCGAACGCCCGCCAGATCCGGCTGATCGCCGTCTGTGACATGCCGACCTCTTTCGCCATCGACCTTGTCGACCAATGCGTCGCATCCGAAGGGGTCTCCTCGAGCGTCATGACGATGACCCGTTCCACGGCAGCATCGGTGATCGTGCGTGGCGCACCGGGACGAGGATCGTCAGACAATCCGTCGAGACGCCGGGCTACGAACCGCGCCCGCCATTTCCCAACCGTCGCGGGATGCACCCCGACCAGTGCAGCAACATCGTTGTTCGTCGCACCGCCGGCACACGCCAACACGATCCGGCACCGTAACGCCAACGCCTGAGCAGACTTCGGGCGCCGAACCCACCGCTCCAACGTTTCGCGTTCCTCATCTGAGAGCACCAACGGTGTCTTGGGTCTACCTCTTACAGCCATACCCAACACCGTACGCCACCCCAACCACAAACGCGAGCCTTTAACAACTCAGGACACTAGGCGCCCGCTGAGCAACGCATGTCACTCATCTCGACGACCAGATCATCGCCACTCGCAGGGTTCTCGGGCCCGCCA
>CBFDAN010000414.1:0-1804 GCA_965602815.1 uncultured bacterium | reverse complement strand
CAGCCATGCAGGTTGACCATGATTCGGTGGTCAGCAGCGTCGGACAGGACATCCCACATCAGCTTGATGATCTCCGGCTTGTCGCTCTGGAAGAAGTCCACCTTGACGCCCGCCACGCCCCATTCCGAGAGTTTGGCAAACTCTGCGCGGCGGACCGCCGCATCGTGCATGCGGTCCCTGGGTCGTTCGGTTACGGAGTTGTGGGGGCCACCCGAGTTGTACCAGAGCCACACGCCGACGCCCCGTTCGCTTGCGTGACGGACCAGCGCCTGGACATCCGCGTCGCTATGAACGTCCCAGTTCGCATCCACCATCGTGTATTCCCAGCCCATCTCGGCGGCGAAGTCGGCATATCGATACAACTCAGGAAGCGAATGCGGACTGTCGTGGTCGGACCACCAACTCCATGACGCTCGGCCGGGTCTGATCCAGCCGGTGTCTTCGATCCTCGAAGGAGAGGCGAGGTCGGTGATCAGCGTCGTCTCGACGATGGTGTCGAGTTCCTTGCCGACGACGATGACCCGCCACGGAGACTCCCACGTTCCATCGACAACAGGCCACAGATCGCCGACGCCGCGTCCTTCATCCGCCTCAGGTGGCACCACCCGGTAGGCGTCGGTGTCCTTTGACGACAGGTGCATCCCGAGGGTCGGAGGTATGAAGTCGGCTTCTGCGATGAGTACCCATCGATCCCTTGTGTGGAAGAGGGCAGGCATGTTCCACGACGGACCGGGTTCCGGGGTCCCGATTGGCACGCCATCGGTGTAGAGGGCCTCATAGGCGGGCGTGAATTCGGCGACCGCGTCGTGCGGCTGGATCCATGCTCGGCCTTGATCCAACCGGAATTCGGTCGACTCGCCGGTCAGTCGAGGGCGCGGTCGCTCATGACTCTCCGTTCGATATCGGAACGCGATGCCGTCGTCGAACACTCGGGCTATGAGCTGGCCCTGGTCGCCCGCCGGATTGTGGAAGGTGACGACGCGCTCCCGGGCGGCGGCGGAGATGTGCCGCTGCTTGCCGTGAACAAGCCGATACGTCTGCTCGATCTCGACGGTGTCGGTGACGTCCGCGACGATGAGATCTACGAATTGGGCTGCCGTGTGCCCGAATCCGAGACGGGACTGCATCACCGCCTCTTCCCCATCGTGAAGGATGCGATAGGCGAGGAGCGACTCTTCGGCTGAGATCGCGGCTCGCAGTTCGAAGACGAGGCGACCATCGGGCGAGGCGACGGTCCAGCGCGATTCACTCATGTGGGTTCCTCTGATGCAAGGGCGTCGGCGACGATGGATGCTAGTGGTGGGACTCAGCCGGCCAGCCGACTGAGACGCTCGTCGAGACCGGTAGCGTGGCGGCGATCACCGAGAGGAGGCTCAGATGACCGATCGTTTCTCGCTTTACGGAAACGACCTGAAGCCGGCGTATGTCAAGCGTGCCCGCCGATGGCAGCAGATGTTCATCGACAAGTTCTCGTACGACCCGGACGAGAACTACGAACTCAGCCTCTTCGACAACGAGTATCTGGGGTCGGTCTTCGGTCTGCAGGACATCCGTCGGAGCGGCGAAGGGGAACCGATCGATCCGACGAAGGGCGTCATCTGTGCCACCGTTCGCATGGGATTCGGGCACTATCGGATCGCGATGGCAGGTGCGTCGTGTGCGAAGGCGATGGGCTACACCCCGTACTGGCTTGACCTGCTGGCCATCCCGGGCATCACATCAGATGTCATCAACTGGTGGAACAGCGGCTACAGCCGCTTCTCCAGAGTGTCACAGCGGAGCAAGCTCTTCAACCAGTACGTCT
>CBFDAN010000413.1:0-1805 GCA_965602815.1 uncultured bacterium | reverse complement strand
TCACGAAGGCAACCCACGTCGAAGGTGACATGTGGCACATCGAAGGGGTGAAGCGATTCATCACCTCCGGGGACAACGACTACTACGAGAACATCATCCATCTCGTCCTCGCCCGTAGGCCTGGAGCAGAACCGGGGACCAAGGGACTGTCGATGTTCATCGTTCCGAAGTACCACGTGAACGAAGACGGCTCGCTCGGGGAGCGCAACGGGGTCGTGACGACGAATCTCGAAGACAAGATGGGGATCCGCGGATCAACGACGTGCGAACTCACCTTCGGGATGGACGAACCCGCGGTCGGCTACCTCGTCGGTGACGTCCACGAGGGCATCCGCCAGATGTTCCTCATCATCGAAGACGCTCGCATGTCGATCGGTGTCAAGGCGGCCGCCACGCTGTCCACCGGATACCTGAACGCCCTGGAGTACGCACAGGAACGGATCCAGTCGGCCGACCTCACTCAAAGCCGCGATAAGACCGCGCCGCGAGTTCCGATCATCCGGCACCCGGCCGTTCGCCGGATGCTGATGACTCAGAAGGTACACGCCGAGGGGATGCGAGCGATGGCTATGTACGCCGCTTGGCTCCTCGACATGGCGCATCTCCATCCCGAGGAGACGTACTACGCAAAGCTGAACGATCTGCTGCTGCCGCTCGTCAAGGGTTACTCGTCTGAGAAGGCCTACGAGTTGCTCGCTCAGTCGCTGCAGGTCTTCGGCGGGTCTGGGTACACCCGCGACTACCCCATCGAGCAATACATCCGTGACGCCAAGATCGACACGATCTATGAAGGTACCACCGCCATCCAGGGCCTCGACCTGTTCTTCCGAAAGATTGCACGAGACCAGGGCGCGACGCTGATGCGTCTGGGCCAGGACATCCTCGAGACAATCAAGGGCGGCTCCGAGGAACTGGAAACGGAGCGAGAGTTGCTCGGCAAAGCGCTTGACGATGTGCAGGCACACGTCGGGGTGTTGGTCGGCCACTCGATGGCCTCGATGCAGGATCCGCCTGCGATCTACAAGACCGGGTTGCACACCACGCCGCTCCTCGAGAGCCTCGCCGAGGTGATCATGGGCTGGCTCATGATCCGCCATGCGGAGATCGCTCTTGAGGCACTCGACGGGGCAAGTGAAGCCGACCGTGCCTTCTACGAGGGCAAGATCGCGTCGGCCCGCTACTTCGCGACCACGGTGCTTCCGAAGGCGAAACTCCGCCGCGAACTCGCAGAAGCCGAAGACGGAAGCTTGATGGACCTGCCGGTCGAGTCGTTCTGAGGTTCTCGTCGCAACACAAGCGACGGTAGGATCAAGGATGGGGAGTCTGTTCGCGTGCACGGCATGTCCGAAGAGCTCTCCGTCTCAAACGGGCTGGCGAAAAAGGATGCCGGCTTTCTAGAAAGAGGTAATCCGTGCCGTTGCTGGACGTACTTTTCGCGATGCTCTGGTTCTTCCTGTTCATCATCTGGATCTGGTTGCTGATCACGATCTTCGTTGACATCTTCCGCAGCCCGATGTCCGGATGGGCAAAGGCTGGATGGTCGATCTTCATCATCATCCTGCCGTTCCTCGGTGTGTTCATCTACTTGATCGCCAACGGCGGCAAGATGCAAGAACGTTCGGCGGAGTCGGCTGCCGCAGCGCAGTCCGCGCAGGACAGCTACATCAAGAGTGTCGCCGGGACCGAGACCACGGCCGATCAGCTGAAGACGCTGTCGGCCCTGCACGACGCAGGCAAGCTCACAGACGATGAGTTCAACGCCCAGAAGGCGAAGCTCCTCGGCTGAGCCGATCGAGTCGATCGAA
>CBFDAN010000412.1:0-1809 GCA_965602815.1 uncultured bacterium | reverse complement strand
CGAGCGTCGCGCGGTTCAGGTCCAGCGGCTCCTCGGCCCGAACACATGGGGCGATCGAGGTCAGAAACAGGCCGACCAGGATCGCGAGGAACCCCATGGTCTTCAGTCGTTTCATCGTGCCTCCCCTGGTTCACTCTGCGGGGAACCGGACTCGCCCGGTTCCGCGGTCCGTCCGGACCGACCTAGAACGCCACGCCCAACCCGAAGTGATGGCTGCCGGGCAGAGTGGCGTGTGAGGTGTAGCTGTAGTCGACTCGGATCGCCTGCCAGTTGGCGCCGAAGCCGGCCGAAACCCTGTTCGGGTTGTTCTGCAGGCCCGCGCGCACCTTGAGGTAATCGGTCACTTCGGACTCGACGCCGAAGCAGGCCCTGACGTCCTCGTCGTCCTGCTTCTGCACCTCGAGTGATGTCGTGACGCCACCGTAGGGACTGTACGCCACGCCCGCCGTGAACCACTGGGGCAGGTCCTCGGTGTCGGTCTCGCCCATCTTCGGGTTGTTGATGTTCTTCATGAAGAATCCGAATCGGGTCCGGCCGCGCAGTGTGCCGAGCACGCCCACGTCGAATCCGACGGCGTTGGCCGAGCCCAGATCTTCGCCCGAGACGCTCGGGGCTTCGAACGACAGTCCGTAGAGATTCGCGGCATAGCCGAACGCGAGTGAAGAGTGGACGTCCTTCATCAGAGTGAAGCCCTGGCCGAGTGAGATCGTGTACTCCTTCTCGAGGTCGACCTCGTTGTGCTCGACCTTGAGTATTCTGGCACCGAACCCCACGGTCCCGTAGCTCGTCGGCATCACCGCCGAGAGGGAGCCGAGGTCGAAGTACGGATAGCCGAACAGGTCCACGTAGCTCCCGTAGACGCCGACCGAGGTCTGATCGGCGAGGCCCGCGGGATTCGTGAATATGGCAGTTTCGTCGTCCGAGACCGCGACGAACGCTCCACCCATGGCGCGCGCGCGGGGTGACAGAATGAGGTTGTCGAACACGCCCTCCGCGTGGGCCGCGCACGGTACGAGCAGGACTGCCATCGCCGCGACGGCGATGATCGTTCTTGCCCCTTTCACGTGTACCTCCTTCGGTGCTGAGTCCATTCGTGTCATCGACGTTTATCGTCCGTTTCCGTTAGTCGAGTCTGGTGCCGACGACTATCGGCACCGCCGCGTTGCTTCCGTTGCCCTCTCCTCTGTCTCTCGCCAGAACGTGGCACAGATAGGCGCCCATCGGCACCTTCTTCCCCTTGTTGTCCCTGGCGTCCCACGTGGCCCGCTGCGGACCCAGGCAGATGCCGTCGTAGACCGTCGCCACCTCTCTTCCCTTGAGGTCGAATATGCGCACTGTGACGTGGCTCGCCTTGGGCGCGTTGTAGGTGATCTCGATTGCCTCATCGGAACTCATGTCGAGCACGCGGGCCGAGATCTCGATGTCAGCGCTGCCCGAGTAGTGGGCCTCGAGGATCTCCATGTCAGAGTCGTAACGGGGCGACAGCTCGTAGCCTGAGAGGTAGGGCATGGTCTGGTCGTACTGCAGAACGGCGCCCGTCATCCTCACGTTGTCGCCGACCGCGAACACGCTGAAATCCAGATCGTTGAAGTTCTGATAGATCTGAACGGACCCCGAGCCGTCGTCGATGTAGATGGCGAAGCCCTCGACGCTCACGACGACCCCGGACGTCTGCACGAACAGACCCTCGTTGTCCTCTTGGCCGACGTCACCGGTCGACATCACGGTCGGCGGAAGCGGGTCGAACCCGCGGGCGAGAACCGTGATCGAGCTTGCCTCGATCTCCGTCGTCGCTCCGGCGCCGGTGCT
>CBFDAN010000411.1:0-1811 GCA_965602815.1 uncultured bacterium | reverse complement strand
CGGATGGCCACTTGATCCAGCCGGGTACATCGCGTGTCCCTCGGATTGGTGCGGTGTGTGGCTATTCGTGAACGGCGGAGATGTCACCGAGATCCTTGAGCAGTTCGTCCCGTGACACTCATCCGGCTTCACCGGGTCGATGTGTCGCCGGTCGCGAGTCGCCGGACATGAGTCCGGGGCGTCGCGCCGAGAGCAGGGGAGAGGAGCGGGCGCTCGATCCGACAGATCGGGCCCGTGCGGTCCCGAATCAAGAAGATACCACCGTGCGAGCGTCTCGACTGGTGTCCGGCAACCTGCTAATAGCGACCCTGCTTCTCCTCGAGATCCCGGGAACCAAATCCGGCCTCGCGGCGTCCTATCAGTAGTGCACGCAACGAGTAGGTTTGTATTGATGTCACGACGCGCCGTAATGATGAGCATCGTTCTTGGTGTGCTGATGGCCGTAGCGGTCCCAGTCTCAGCCCTGGCACCGCCGTACGAGCAACTGCCGGACGGCGACACGCGGCCGATCATCATGTCGGCTGCATTGCTCGATCCCCAGCCGCACAACCAACTTCTCGAGTCCGATCTCCAGATCGAGTCCATCGACAACGACGGCATCCTGCGGTATGAGTACCGCTGGAATCGCTTCAATCCCGGCAGGGTCTTTGCAACGTCAGCCGCAGAGCCCACCATTTCGTACGCCTCGGTGACTCCGGAAGCATATGCCAGGCTTGAAGTGCGAGCGGTCGACCTCAACGGCTGGACGTCCGCCTGGCGCACGGTCTGGGCGGGTATCACACCCTCCGCACCGATGATCGTGCTTGCCGGCGACTCGATTGCGTCTGGCTATACGCGGCAGTGGTTCACCGGCGACGCGACCTGTCTCGATGCTGACTACTCGTTCGGCAGCACCGTGCGCGATTCGGTCGCTGCGGCGCTACCCGCGGCGTGGGCTCCCGACTACGTCAACATCGCCTTCCCAGGTGCCGGCGTGAGCTCAGTGCTCGATGGTGGCTCCGACTCCTGCTCCGACTCACACCCGAGCCAGATCGACGACATCGATCGATACACAGATCCGACGACGTGGAACGTCGTGGTCATGACGGCCGGTATCAACTCGACGAACTGGGTTGACGTGGTGAAGGAGTTGACGAAAGACACGGCGTTCTCTTGGACCAAGGCCGGGGACAAGCTGGCATGTCAGGAAGCGATCACGGAACGGTGGGATCTCAGCGACCGCCGTGGCGAGATCACAACCGGCGCATCCGAAATCGTCGAAGCGATTGCAGCCCGGGCGAACGCCTCCGTGTACTGGGCAAGCTACTTCCCGATCGACGGCACAACGATCGCCCCAGGCTGGTCTCCGATCGGTCCGGAGTGCGCCGACGAGATGGAGTTCGCGCTTGGCGAGCTGCACGGTGCCATCCAGGCCGGTCTCAATAGCGAAGTGACCTGGGTGGACATCGATGGTTTGCCGATTGACACCCAGATGTGGGCCGGTTGGCCACACCCCAACCCCGAAGGCCATCGCACCATCGGTCTCGCGGTGGCAAAAGCGATCACGGGCTAGGCGAGAGCTTCGAGTCCCGAGCTTCGAGCCGAGATTGTCGGCGGGCCGTGTCTTCAGGTGCGGGTTCCCACGCGGCCCAGCTGCGGCCGCAGGTCAATTCCTGCCCGTACGGGGGGCGGTGGAGGGGAAGATACGGTATCGGTCCGGGTCTCGTGTCTCGTGTCTCGGTTCTTCTGTCTTGGGCCTTGTCGGCTATTCGCTTGCGACCATTCCGCGTTGTCGGGCGTGTTCGAGCCAGGGCGGGCCGTGGATCGGGGGT
>CBFDAN010000410.1:0-1827 GCA_965602815.1 uncultured bacterium | reverse complement strand
CGGCCCGGTCGGAATGGCGGCTGCCGCCGTTGAGGATGGGGCCGCGGTCGTCGAGGATGGGGCGGTTGATGATGATGCCTCGCCGCCGCCCTCGTCATCAGCGGATGTCGAGCATGCGGTGGCTACGAGCGTGATCGCGGCGAACAGAGTCGTAAGTCCGTACCAATTCACGCGCTCTCCTCTCGTTGTCGATACCTGCAACGCACTCTGTGACAAATCCGTTCCACTATGTCAACACTTCGACAGTCTTGCTCGATCGCAACCTCACCATCGCCACAATGCCAAGGACCGGACCGATGGCCAGCCACGGAAACGCCCACTGCCATCCGAATGACTCTGCGAACAGCGGAACGCCGCGGATCGTGACCAGGGTGAGCAGGAACCCCACACCCGTCTGCAGCGTCAACGCCGTTCCTCGCCGTTCGGCAGCAGCAGATTCGGTCACCAACGCGGAGAACTGAGCAGAGTCTGCAACGACCGATGCTCCCCACACGAGAAACACGGGAAGGACAAGGACCGGAGAGCGACCAAACACCAGAAGCGTTGCCACGGCGGATGCCCCCGAGATCGCCATTGCCGTGCCGGCGACCAACTCGCGGCCGTGTGCGTCGGCAAGCCGGCCGGCAACGTATGACGCAGGTCCACCGATGGCGATGATCGCGAACGTGGCGATCGGTACCCAGGCGTCGCTGCCACCCCGCTGTGCTGCACTTGCAGCCAGAAACGCAGCCGTCCAAGTCCACATGGCGTAGAGCTCCCACATGTGTCCGAGGTACCCGTAGGTCGAGAGCCGGACTCCACGATTCCTCACGGCCGCACCGACATGCCTGATGGAGAAGGGTGATGCGTCAACTTCGAACGGCCCGTCGGTGACGGTTCGGGCCATCAGACTCGCTCCGAAAACGGCGAGAATCGAGGCTCCGATCAGAACCCCCCGCCACTCGAGTCCGATCCCCCGGATGAGATGGGGCCCTGCGCTTCCCACCGTAAGTGCTCCAACGAGCACGCCTAGTGCCATGCCCCTCCCCCGGCCGAACCACCCCGCCATTGCCTTCATGCCGCTGGGATACACGCCGGCGAGGGCGAGCCCGGTGAGGAACCTGAGTCCGTACGCGAGCGGGACCGTGTCGACCGATATGAGGATCACCGCAGCGTTGGCAGCCGCCGCAACCGTCGCCGCGATGACGAATAGCCGACGTGAAGGCACCGAGTCGGCGATCCCCGTTGTAGCGATCACTACGGCACCGATCACGAATCCAATCTGAACCGCCAGCGTTAGCCACGATGCGGCAGCAATCGACAGATTCCACTCCACACGCAGTTGCGGAGCAACCGCAGCAGCGGAGAACCAAAGCGTGAGGACCAGGAGCTGAGACAGGGCGATTCCGATCAAGGCTCGTCTCTGGCCTTCCGGTCGAGACTCCATTGACGCGGCGTGTTCAACCATCGCGTGAGCCGACCATGGGAGCGGACTGCGCTTGATTGCGCGAGGCATACATGGCGACCACGATGCCGACGCCGACGACGCCGGCCAGTCCGAGCCCCCACAGCAGAGGCGCCCGGGCGACGGCATTCTGCAGAGTCTGAGAGAGTCCCTCGACGAACCGGAACGGACCGCTGGTCGCAAGAGCCTGTGACCCCGCGCGGATACTCACGATCCAGAACCAGACGATGTAGGAGCCTGTGGCCACCAGGACTACTCCCGACAACCGGCCGATGTAGCGACCTGCGCCCCTCAATCTGGCAACAAGCGAACGCTTTCCTACCGCCAAGGCAACGGTGATCGCCATCAGCACGAGAGCCATGCCGGAACCGTACGCGAGGAAG
>CBFDAN010000409.1:0-1830 GCA_965602815.1 uncultured bacterium | reverse complement strand
AAAACGGGACACCTCGGCCAGAGTCTCAGGCGATTCGGTCGCACGTGCCGGCAGTCGTCAAGACGTTCTCCGCGGCATGGGAAGAGACGTTCGTCAAGGGCGTCGTGGACCACGACCTCAAGGAGCTGTGCCGCGTGTACGTCACGAAGACGGTCGAATGCGGCTACTGCGCCGCGCAGCGTTCGGAGGACGCCGCGGTCACGGAGGACCACTACTCGGATCTCCTGGAATTCCGAACCTCACCGCGGTACAGCGAACGGGAGAAGGCTGCCTTGGGCTACACCGATGCGATCGTGTGGAACGCCGACTTTGCTGACGACGCGCTCTGGGGCGAGCTCCACGCTCACTTCACACCGGCCGAGTTGGCCGAACTCGGCTTCTTCATCGCGCTCACCTCCGGCCAGCAGCGATGGCTGAAGACGCTCGACCTCGGCCACCGCGAGGTGCTTGCTGATACCAGCGCAGGCCTGGCAGCGGAGTCCCCGGCCGAAGCCTGAACGAGCCGAACGACCAGAGAGCTTTCAGAGCCGAGCGATGGTCAATCCGCCGTCGACGGTGAGGATCTGGCCCGTCGAGTAGGGAATGTCCCCAGCGGCCAGCGCAGCAACCACCGCCGCCACGTCCTCCGGCATCCCGAAGCGCCGTTCCAGTGTGAGACCGTCCTCGATCAGTGCTTCATACTTCTCCGCAACGGGTGCCGTCATGTCCGTCTGGATGACGCCGGGCCGTACTTCGAAAACGTCGATGCCGTACTCAGCAAGACGGGTTGCCCACAACAGGGTCGTCATCGAGAGCCCGGCTTTGCTGATGCAGTATTCGGATCGGTTCGGTGTAGCGACCGCGGCGCTGATCGACGTGATGTTCACAATACGTCCGCGAAATGACCCGTCCGCTTCGTGCTCTTCGATCATGTGCCGCGCCAGGCTCTGCGTGAGCAGAAACGGACCCTTGAGATTGACCGAAAGGACTGTGTCGAGGTCTTCCTCCGTTGCTTCGAGGATGTCGTTGCGACCCGGAGATGTGATCCCGGCGTTGTTGACGAGCACATCGAGGCGGCCGACCGCCGTCAGTGTCTCGGCAACGATGCGTTCGCGCCCTTTGGCGGTTCCGACATCGGCGGACACGTATGTGATGTCGCCGAGACGAGAGAGTGATGCGAGCGTCTCGGCCACCGCTTCCCTGGCGCGCAGACCATTGATGACCACCTGGTACCCGTCGGTGAGGAGCCGCTGGGCGATCCCCAGCCCGATGCCGCGGGAGCCGCCGGTTACGAGTGCGCTGCGGGTGCTCATCGTGAATCCTCGAGAGGTCCGAAGAACGTGAGATACGGCAGGTCATCGGCAAGGCGTTGTGCGTAGAGGGCCGCCTCCATGAGGTGGTAGTCACCCCACATCACGGACTCGCCCGACGGAACGCCGTTGGGGTTCGGGGCGTGGTCCCAGCCGTTGGGTCGGTGGTAGACGCCATGCAGGAGGATACCTTCGTGATCGGGGTCGAGACTGAGATACCCGTCGCCGAGCAAGGTCCGCAGGACGGTGAGACCGGCTTTCGTGTAGCGATCTCCTCCAGGGTCTCCGGCGGCGGTGAGGTAGTGTCCGAGCCGCAGCAACCCCTGTGCTGCGATAGCTGCCGCCGAGCTGTCGACGGGTTCGTGCGCATTGTGTGGTTCGGCCGGCCGGTCGAGGTAGTCGCCCATCGACGCAAGGCCAGGGGCGCCGGTGTCCCAGTACGGGACACCGTCGAGCGGCGTCTGGTCGATGTAGAAATCGCAGGCGGCGCTGGCGGCGGCGAGCATCATCGAACGTACCCGCTCTCTTCCGCCGAGCGGCT
>CBFDAN010000408.1:0-1833 GCA_965602815.1 uncultured bacterium | reverse complement strand
CCGGCACCGTAGGTTCGAGCGTCAATGCGCTCCCGTCGAAGTGAACGCCGGGCACCCACGGTGCCCGTACTTCGCCCCGGTGCGTCGAGCGCGGCTCGTTTCGAGGTGCGGTCCGCGCTGCGCAAGCACCAAGCACGTCGATCGGGCCCTTCACGGCACGCATGGGACGACTCAAAGAGGTCAAGGAGGCTCACAGGGCACGCCGTCACGCCCTCACAGTGCATTCGCTCGGCGCCAACCTCGGTCGGGTCTCCGGGTCTACCCAGTGGGGTTTCTATTGTGAGTTTGCTTACATTTGGGGGGGGCTGGGCTCGGATGGCAGTTGTGACGATCGTGACGGTTTGCTGGCCGTCGGACTGGCAGTCAACGCACGCTGCGGGGCCCGTCGCCAAGAGCCCAGAAAACGTTTCCCAAGCGGATAGTGCTTCTCGCATAATGCGGCTTCGGTTTTCCGCCACACCGGATAGCGTCGCGGCGGCAGAGGAGTCGAGCCATGCGAACACGATCGATCTTCACCATCGCCCTGACACTCGGACTGGTTGCGAGCTTGGGATCCGCTTCGTCGGTCTGGGCTGCCGACGCGCGAACCCTCACCACCGCCGACCTGGCGGACCTGGGTGGCACCGACTTCGACGGCGGCCCCGGGGACTACTTGCTGCGCAACGACAAGATCGAGGCTGTCATCCTCGGCATCACCACGACGCCTGACTTCGGGATTCCCATTGTCGCCGAGGCGCTGCCCGGCCGCGGCGTCATCGTCGACCTCGGGACGGTTACTGACGGGGTTGGTGACAAGAATGACCAGCTCACCGAGATCGACCACGTCGTGAACATCGGCGCAAACGTGATCTTTTACGGCGGACCGGCGGAGGGCCTTCCCGAACCCATCTTCATGATCGACGAGGAGACTGCGACTGCGTCGATCACGGTCTTCGGCGTCGTGCTCCTGGATCCGATCTCATCGCCTTCGAACCCCACCCTCGTGGCGCAGACGACTTACTCGGTCACTGACGGCAACTCCTGGGTCGACATCGAGACGACCGTGACGAACCTGTCCTCCGTTGCGGCGCCCGTCTTTTCCATTGCGGACGCCGACATCCTCGCGGGCCGTAGCCGGATCCCGTTCCAGCCCATGCAGGACCGCGGGCACAAGCCGCCCCTCCTCGACCTGAGCGCCCCCGAGTCGGCCATCGGTGTCTGGAACTACCTGTCGACCCCCGGCAACAATGGCCCGGGCGACGGCCCGGCCAACAACGACGGGAGCGCGTCCGGGAAGGTGACCTACACCTTCGTACCCGACTCGGTGTTCGCACCGCTGATCGGGGTCGCCGACCAGAACGTCGCCGTCATCGGCAGCTTCTTCGATCTCGCGGCGCTGGCTCCCGGAGGCACCATCCCGACCATTCCGCCGGTCACGGCGGCGCCGGCAAACACTCTCAGCTTCAAGCGAAAGCTCGTGGTGACGAACGACAACACGGTCGAGTCGGGGCTCGACGTCGCCTTGCCGGAGCTCTTCAAGCCCGTCTTTGGGGCGGACCTGCGCGCGACGTTCAACGGCAGGGTGGTCGACGGGAACGGCAACGGCGTCCCCAACGCGCACGTCTTCGTGGACAACACGGTGCCCGGCGCTCCGGACCTCTCGCCCCTGGTCACGGTGCTGGACGAGAACCTCGACGGCAGCCCGGACGGCTTCTTAGTCGCAGACAGTACCCGTCCGCTGCCCGTGAGCCACACGGTGACGGATGAGCACGGGGAGTTCACGCTGAAGCTCCAGGCGCTCGCCGACCCCTTTGCCACTCCGAGCTTGTACACATTGACCTTCCAGGGCGAGAG
>CBFDAN010000407.1:0-1834 GCA_965602815.1 uncultured bacterium | reverse complement strand
GAATAGCGCCGGAGTCGAAAGCCGATCGTCAGATTCCTCCCCTTCTTGTCTTCCTCCCCCTCAGGGGGAGGTGGCGTCGGCGAAGCCGATGACGGAGGGGGTCAGACGGTTCCGCAACCCACCACGGGCAGAACCCCTTGTCCCCCCGGCCGAAGGACGGGGGGACGCGAAGGAGCGCCAACGAAGCAGGGGGGTCAGACGGTTCCGTGACCCACCAGGGGCAGAACCTCTTGTCCCCCCGGCCGAAGGACGGGGGGACGCGGAGGAGCGCCAGCGACGAAGCAGGGGGGTGTTGGGCCGCGCGTCACCACCCTCAAACTGGCGGCTGGTAGCCACCACCGACGCGAGCAGACCAAGCGGCTCGCGAACCCCTGACTTGCCGCGACCCTACGTCTCGATGACGCCGATCATCGTTCCTGTGGCGCCGGCTTGGAGGCCGTCGATCGTCCAGAGGCCGTCAAATGTTCCGGTGTCCACAACAACGCCCGACACGCTTCCTGGCGGGGCGAGGCTCACGTCGATCGGCTCCATGGTGATATTCCATGCCGTCATCGTGAATGTCTCTTCACCCAACACGGTGGATGACACCACGGTCAGACCTTCATCGATCCGCGGCGCATCAGGATGCGGTGTGGCGAACGCCGCCTGGGCGGACGCCAGCAGGACCACGATGATGACCAGCACCACCAGAATGGGTCGTACGTCGAATTGCCCGTCCGTCATATGTCTCCGTCCGGCTGCTGATGTGAAGCTATCGGAGGCGACGACACCCGACAAGAAACAAACTGGTGTGTCGAAACGAACTAGTCACGCCGCCGCGCGAAGAAGAACCGGGCTACTCGGGCGTCGAGGAGAGCCTGACGCCCATGTCGCTCACCTGCTCAGGGAAGCCCGATCCGATGGCGTTCTTGATCGCAGGGAAGAACATGGACGAGAGGAGGCCCTTGGAGCGGATCTCGATTTCCACAACCGCGTCGGTTCCACCGGGGTTGGCGGGGGAGAGTTCGGCCGTGATCGTTCCCGCCATCTCCGACGTGTCGAGGACAAGCTGGTACCGGTCGGGGCGCCGGTGATCGAGTACCTTCCCGGTCCCTTCGTACACCTTGCCGCCGATGTCGGTTGACCAGGTGAAACCGGTCAGCATTCCCTCCTTGAACACGGGGTCCCAGACCTTCTGAACAGGGCCGAGCGAGGCCCACACATCAGGTTCTTGGAGCTGGTCCCATACTTCGGGAGGGTCGACGTTGATCACGACGGATTCGGAGAAGGTGGCTGAGGGCATGCCGGGAGAATAGCGACGTGCCGGGCTTCAGCTGGGGCCGTCTCAGTCGTCGGATTCCGCCAGAGCTGCACGAATTCGCTCCGCCGCTTCTTCGAGAGACTCATCGGATGGGTTCGAGTCGGCGTTGGCGAAGTCGAGGTCTCGCACACTCGTCATGGGGACGACGTGCACATGGACGTGCGGCACTTCGAGCCCAGCGATCATCATGCCCACCTTCTCGGGCGAGAATGCGCGGTCGACGGCTCGGCCGATGACCTGGGATACCTCCATCAGATGTGCCAGAAGATCGGGTTCGAGATCGATCCAGTGGTCGGCCTCTTCGATGGGAACGACCAGCACATGCCCGGGCTTCAGTGGTGCGATCGTGAGGAAAGCGACCACCCGGGCATCCCGCCAAACGAACCGCCCGGGGAGTTCTCCGTTGATGATCCTGGTGAAGAGTGTTGCCATACGACCGATCGTAGCGGCCGGCGCAAGCGCAGCCTCTCGAGTCGGCGGCTGAATTGCTTCCAACACCCGGACACGTGCGTTTGGGTCGTGATTGGGTGACCG
>CBFDAN010000406.1:0-1844 GCA_965602815.1 uncultured bacterium | reverse complement strand
CGGCGACGGTCGCGAGGTCGGAGTTGTCGACATGTGAAACCCTGCGCTGGCGAATGCCCGACCGGGTCGCGATCCATTCGTCCGACGTGTCCATCACCGTTGCGAGGTCGTCGTTGGTGACCACACCCTCGGGAGTGCAGCGGCCCCAGCCGGTGATTGTCATTCGTAGCATCATCGTTGCCTCTCGCTCCAGGTCGGTCATTGTATGGAGGGGTCTGTTGCCACAGCGACGACATCTTCGAGATTCGAAACGACGTGCACGCTGGCATCGGGCAGCGTCCGTTTGACGAGGCCCGCCGTCACATCTCCCGGCCCGACATGGACAAACGTCGTGATGCCGTCCTCCGCCATGTGCTCGAGCGTCGGCGCGAACTGAACCGGCCGAACCAGCTGCTCGGCGAGTTGCCGGGCGGGGTGCGAAACGGGTCGAGCCGTGGTGTTGGCATAGACGGGGAACTGGGAAGTCGAGAAGTCGGTCTCGTCGAGCGCCGCTTCGAGCCGTTCAGCGGCGGACGCCATGAACGGCGAGTGGAACGCTCCCGCAACGGCAAGCGGGATCGCTCGACGGATACCGAGGGATCGTGCGTTGTCGCTGAGCCACTCGATATCGGCCTCGGAACCTGCGAGCACGATCTGTGACGGGGCGTTCACGTTGGCCACCCACAGCCGCCCTCCGTCCCGACGCCGGTCGGAAGCGAGCGCTTCCGCCTGCGCGAGATCGGCCCCGATGAGGGCGGCCATGCCGGATGGTTCGCCGGTTGCCGCGGCCGCCGCCATCGCCCGGCCGCGTTCTGCGACGAGCGCAAGCCCGGCTTCATAGGTGATGGCACCACTCGCGGCCAGTGCCGTGTACTCACCGAGGGAATGCCCTGCAGTGGCCGCGGGCGGCTCCGCGACGGCAGACTCCAGGGCGTGCCAGAGCGCATAGGAAATGGCGTAGAGCGCAGGCTGCGCATGTTCGGTGCGCGTCAGGATGTCCTGCGGTCCATCGTCGACCAGCGTTTCGATCGACCAGCCAACGATGCGATCGGCAGGTTCGCCGAGGAGATCTGGGTACGCGGAGAAGAGGCCAGCCCCCATGCCGACGCGCTGACTGCCCTGGCCTGGAAAGAGAATTGCGTACCGTGCCATCTACGTCCTACTCCGCATCGAATCGCTATATCGACTCCGTCCCTGGCACCAGGGTTTCAACAGATCGATCAACGCTAGCCTCACCGCCACCTCACAAGGAGTACCAACCATGATCGATCGTCGCGCCCAACTCAGCGCGTCCATACCGACAGGACCCAAGGCGTCATTGGGCATCCCGAAGCCGTTCAACCGGCTCTACGACATCGCCTACAACCTCTGGTGGTCATGGGATCCGGTCGCGCGGGAGCTGTGGGGAAGGATCGATCCGCAGGTGTGGTCCGCGTCGCCCAATCCCATCGGACTGCTGCAGGTGGTGGAACCATCAACGTGGGAAGCCCGCGAGGCCAGCGGCAGCTTCACGGAGCTGTACGTCGAGGCCGTCGAACGCTTCGACTACTACCTCGACAACGACCAGACCTGGTTCGACGCCAACCACGGACTCGAGCTCGACGGTCCCGTCGCGTACTTGTGCGCCGAGTATGGGATCAATGAGAAACTCCCCTTCTATTCGGGCGGCCTCGGCGTGTTGGCCGGAGATCACGTCAAATCGGCATCGGACCTCGGGATTCCGCTCGTGGCGGTCGGCCTCCTCTACCGCCGGGGCTTCTTCCGCCAGGCCGTTGATCCGGACGGATGGCAGCAGCACACCTATCAGCGACTCGAGATGCGCCGACGCCCGATTCGCGAGGTGTTGGATCCCCACAGTGGGCAGC
>CBFDAN010000405.1:0-1846 GCA_965602815.1 uncultured bacterium | reverse complement strand
GTCGGTACACTTCCCACTCGATGCCCATTGTCAAGAGCCGTGTGCTCCGATCGCTCTTTCTCGTCCTCGGGTTCTTCTTCATGGGGATGGCGTTCGTCGGCGTGGTTGTCCCCCTCATCCCAACCGTCGGACCGGTTCTCCTCGCGGCGTTCTTCTTCTCGAAGTCGTCGGAGCGCTTCGATCATTGGCTGGTCAACAACCGCCTCTTCGGTGGCATCGTCAGAGACTGGCGTGCCGGACTCGGCTTCACCGTTCGGGCAAAGACGATGGCCATCGTTGCGATCATCGTGACGTTCACTATCTCGGTGGTGTTCGTCATCGAGTCGACCGTCGTCCGAGTCGGCCTTGTTCTCTTCGCTTCGGCGCTTGTGGCATACATCGCCCGGCTCCCCACTAAACGGAACGTACCGGAGCCGGTGTAGCCCGGCTGATCCTTCGCCACGAAAGCACCAACCCCCGCACTACTCCTGTGAGGGAAGGCGCTCCCTCCATCGACGGATATGTGATCAGCCCTCCGAATCCGATGTGGGGAGCTCGTCGGGCATCAGCGGGTTGGGCCGATTGCGGTGGTACCGATCGAGAGCCTCGGCATCACAGGCTGAGCAGAGATACACGATGCGGGTTCCGACCACCGACAGCTGCGTACCTCTCCCCTTCTCCACGATCGCAAGCGGTACCGACTGCATGTCGTCGCCGTCGCAATGAGGACAATGGGGTGAGAGATCCCGAACCCACGAAACACCGCACGATCCGCATGTGATGGTGATTGTGTCCCCGGAGCGGCTGCCGGCAAGGTCGTCGGTTTCGTCGCAGTCCGGGCAGTGGAGCCTATTCACAATGCTGTCAGAGCGCTGTCCACCGCACGTCCCACGGTGAAGGGAAGCCCACCTGTGACGATGGCGGCACCTGCGGCCTTCTCGCCGCCGGGCAGTTCGACCAGCACCGTCACCACGGTGGTGCCGTCGACATCGCGCGTATTCGTCGCCGTGCGAGATGGAGCGGGGAACCCCCGGAGACGCGCAACCGCTGAGGCAACGGCCGTGGTCAGTCCTTCGTGCCCCGGTCCCACGGCGGCTTCGGCTTCTCGCCCGACGTCATCGATGGCTCGAACATCGACGCCATCGGCCGTCTCCTCGATTGCCAGTCTGAGGAATCGGCTGCCAGCCACCTCTTCAAGACCGACCGGACCGGCGAGATGGGACGGCGCGGTCTCAGCGAACGCACTCGGAATGGTGTCATCGAGACTCCTCCCCAAGCCGGAACGTCGCCGAGCCGCCTCGACGGCCGAAAACCCGTCCCCGACGGGCTTCTCTTCGACCCCGTCGGGATGAAGCAAGCCCGCGTCGTTGGAGGAGCCCTTGGCCACGAGGACTTCGACGGCGCGTTGAACCTCAGCATCGGGAAGCGAGCCGTCGGTCCAGATCCTGACTACCGGGGGCGCACCGAACTGCGGCATCACGTCGGCTGACGCAACGCCCGGTAGTGAACGCACCGCGCGGCGCAGTTCGTCAATGGTCATGCCGATCCCCCTGATCGAGCCCCATCAGGATTGTACCCCGTTGTGGGGCCTCAGCGATAGGGTCAGATTGCCGGCTGCACCCTCGACCGAACCATGATGCAGGCGTTCGCCATGTAGTCGAACCCGTTGTCGTCGAGATAGGCCACAACCTCTTCGTTCTCGGCTCCAGGCTGCACCCATGCGCGCATGAGGCCAAGGTCCTTCGCACGCCCCAGCAGCCGGAGTGTTCGCGGTGGCGGCACGACGTAGTTGACGATATCTGGCTTCTCGGGGAGATCGCCGAGGTCGGCATAGGTGGGGTCACCTTCGATCGTCTCCCGCGTCGGA
>CBFDAN010000404.1:0-1865 GCA_965602815.1 uncultured bacterium | reverse complement strand
GCCTCGATGCACGCCATCAAGAAGGGCGTCCTCGAACAAGGCGCCGACAACCAGACACTCTTCATTTGGGAAGAGCTGATGGACTCCAAGACGCTGTTCCTGACCCCGAATACGGAGAGCGTCTACGCGATGACCTGGCTCGATCTGAGCGACGGCCCACTCGTGCTGGAAACGCCGCCCAACGTGCTCGGCTTCATCGATGACCACTGGTTCCACTACGTCTGCGACATCGGCAACGCCGGCCCGGACAAGGGCAAGGGAGGGAAATTTCTGATCTTGCCTCCCGGCTACGAGGGCAAGGTGCCGTCTGGCTACTTCGTCTTCCGGTCGAGTACGTTCGGCAACTGGGTGGCGCTGCGCGGCTTCCAAGTTGATGGCGATCCCAAGCCCACTGTCGAAACTTTCAAGCAAACCTGGCGGGTCTATCCGCTGGCGGAGCGTAAGAAGCCGCCGAAGATGAAGTTCGTGGACAAGTCCGGGGTCTTCATGAACACGATCAGCCCCACCGGCTTTGCTTTCTTCGAGGACATGGCCGAGCTGGTGCAGGAAGAGCCCAACGCGGCCATGGATTCGGAGACCCTCGGCCTGCTCGCGTCGATCGGCATCGAGAAGGGCAAGCCGTTCGAACCGGACGCACGCCTGCGAAAGATTCTCGAGGAAGCCGCGATGGTGGGCAACGGCACGGCCCGCGCGATCGTCTTCGAAGGCAGGGACCCGGTGGCCATGTATCCCGACAGCGCCTGGGAGACGACCTTCTTCGGCGGAAGCCATGAGTTCTTGAGAGATGGGGTGCGCCTGCTCGACGCGCGAACTCGATTCCACATGCTCGCTATCGCCATCACCCCGGCCATGGTCAACAAGATGGTCGGCGTCGGCTCCCAGTATCTGGCAGCATTTCGAGACGCTGAGAACCAGCCCCTCGACGGCACGCAGAACTACAAGATGCACCTGCCGCCCGATGTCCCTGCCAAGAACTTCTGGTCGGTGGTGCTCTACGATAACCAGACGCGCGCGGATCTACAGACCGATCAGCGACTGCCGAGCCTGAGCAGCGAGGACAAGAGCGTTCAACAGAACGCGGACGGCTCCTACGACATCTACTTCGGGGCCGAAGCCCCGGCCGGAAAGGAAAGCAACTGGATCCAGACCGTTCCCGGCAAGGGCTGGAACGTGCTCTTCCGTCTCTACGGCCCGCTCGAGGCCTTCTTCGACAAGACCTGGCGACCGGGTGAAATCGAGCGGATCGAATAGGCTTCGGGGCCCATTCCCCCTAATTACCCCCCGCTTTCGGGGATTCGCGAAAGGTCGGCATCATGCAAGCTCATCATGTGAGCGGCGAAGATCGAATCTCCATGGAGGACATCGATTTCGGAGGCCCCGCGACGTATCGGATCGTCGTCCAGGGGGTCCTTGACGTCGCCTGGAGTGAGCGGCTCGCGGGGATGACGATCCAGACGACGTTCCGGGAGCCTAAGGCACCCCGCACCACGCTAGTCGGTCCGATTCGAGATCAGGCCCAGCTCAACGGCGTGCTCGAGACTCTGTACGGCCTCCATCTGCCCATCCTCAACGTAGAGAAACTGAAAGAGAGCCCAAAGTGAACGCGAAATCCATCCCGAAACTGCTGTCCTTCGCCGTGACGATTGCTTCTCTTGCGGCAATGGGCTGCGCGCAGTCGACCAAGCCGCCCACTCAGACGGCGATGCAGCCACCCGCGATGAAAATGACGACTGAGATTCCGGCCTCCGTCGTCACGCCGGCCGAGGTGGAGACGCGCCTCGGCACGCTCCGCTTCGAGGACGGCTTCCCGCCCGAAGAGACCGCGGAGATGGTCTGGGATCAGCTCGACTTCCAACGCGCCGTGG
>CBFDAN010000403.1:0-1865 GCA_965602815.1 uncultured bacterium | reverse complement strand
CTGCTGATTCGGTCCTACGACTTTGACCGCATCGAGGCATTGCAGGAAGCGAGCGATTGGGACGGCGCCGGGCAGATCCTTGCCCGGGACGCGGCTCGGCTCGAAGAAGCCGGAGCGGGCTTGATCGTGCTCGCCACCAACACGATGCACAAGGTAGCGCCGGAGATCGAAGCGGCAGTCACGGTGCCGCTTCTGCACATCGCCGACGCCACGGCCGACGCCGTCCACCGCGCCGGTATCGAATCGGTGGCGCTGCTCGGAACCCGCTACACCATGGAACAGGACTTCTATCGCGGCCGCCTCGTGGATCGCGGCCTCGACGTGATGGTTCCCGATGTAGCCGACCGTGAGCTGATCCACGGCGTGATCTTCGACGAGCTCGTGCAGGGTCGCGTGGAGACCGGCTCGAAACTGCAATTCCTCGAGGTCATCGACCGTCTGTATCAGCACGGTGCAGAAGGGGTTGTCGCCGGCTGCACCGAGATCGAACTGCTCGTTACACCGGACGACATAGACCGCCCGTACTTCCCGACCACCCGGATCCATGCCATCGCGGCTGTCGACGCCGCTTTGGCCTGACCGAGCGACCGACGCTGGCCGCTCAAACCGGCGAGAGCGGCGACCCCTAATATGCCGCGTCGATGATTCGTCTCCCGATCACCCGTGCCTTGATCTCCGTCTCCGACAAGACCGGTCTCATCGGATTTGCCGGCCGCCTCCACCGTGCCGGGGTCGAACTCATCTCATCGGGGGGCACCGCTCTCGCCCTTTCCGAGGCTGGGATCCCGGTGACCGCTGTTTCCGACGTCACGGGGGCTCCCGAGATGCTCGGAGGTCGGGTGAAGACCCTTCATCCGGCGATCCACGTAGGCATCCTTGCCGACCTCGGCGATGGATCCCACCGTTCCGACCTGGCGGAGCGCAGTATCGAGCCGTTCGGCCTCGTGGTTGTCAACCTCTACCCGTTCGAGGCGACAGTTGCAGCCGGGGCGCCGGTCGCAGAGATTGTCGAGAACATCGATATCGGCGGGCCGACGTTGATCCGCGCTGCGGCGAAGAACCATGCATGGGTGACGACCGTGGTGTCACCGGACCGATATGCAGAGGTCGCCGACGCCATCGACGAGGGTGGAACGACCGCCTCAATGCGGGAGAGCTTGGCTCGAGAAGCGTTCTTCCTCACGGCGCAATACGACGCAGCGATCGTCAACTGGCTCGAAGACGACGAAGCCGACCGGCTCGCTCTTACCCTCTCGAAGGTGTCCGATGCCCGATATGGCGAGAACCCGCACCAACCGGCCGCGCTCTATGCCGTTGGTGCCTCCGAGGGGTGGTGGGCCGGCGCTGAATTGGCCCAGGGCAAAGCGATGTCGTTCAACAACTATGCCGACGCCGACGCGGCATGGAGGCTCGCCAACGATCTCCCGCGTGGATCCGCAGCGATCCTCAAGCACACGAACGCCTGTGGTGCAGCGATCGGCAAATCGGTACACGAGGCGTTCCGCAAGGCCTGGGCATGTGATCCCATCTCGGCGTTCGGCGGCGTCGTGGCGCTCAACGGTCCGCTCGACGAGGACACGGCGTTGGAGATCAGCAGGTACTTCGTAGAGATCGTGATCGCTCCGTCGATCAGCAACGAAGCGAGAGCGGTCCTCGCCCGCAAGAAGAACCTCAGGGTGTTGATCGCTCCGGCTCCGTCGTCGGACGGCCTCGACCTACGCAGCATCGACGATGGATTCCTCGTCCAGGAGCGAGACTCGGTCCAGTTGGGGAGCGGGGAATGGGAAGGAAGGTCCCGGAATCCAACGGCCGACGAACTCCGCAATCTCGAAGTGGCCTGGGTGGTCGCGGCCCACACGAAATCG
>CBFDAN010000402.1:0-1878 GCA_965602815.1 uncultured bacterium | reverse complement strand
GACTACTTCCTGCGGGTCGTAGAGATTTCGGAGGTCGATGATCACCGGAACTCGGAGGCCTTCGCGAACCCGGTCGAGGTCGAGCGTCGCGAACTCGCTCCACTCGGTCAAGATGATCAGCCCGTCGGCGTCCTGAGCAACCTCGTAGGGGTTTTCGACGAATGTCACCGACGGCAGGACCTCGCGAGCGCGTTCGATCCCCTCGGGGTCGTAGGCGCGAATTGAGGCTCCGAGCCCGATCAGGCCGCGGATGATCTCGATCGCAGGGCTCTCCCGCAGGTCGTCGGTGTTGGCTTTGAAGGTGACGCCAAGCGCTCCGATATCGAGGCCGGCAACATTTCCGCCGAGGGCGGCGACGATCTTCTCGATCATCTGCGTCCTGCGATTGTGGTTCACGTCGACGGCTGCAGCGACGATCCGAGACGGCGCTCCGTGCGTTCGGCTCTCGTGGAGAAGCGCCTGTGTGTCCTTTGGGAAACACGATCCGCCGTACCCGGGACCCGCTCGCAGGAACGATTCGGATATCCGGGAATCCATCCCCATCCCCTCCGCCACCTTGCTGATCGAGGCACCGGTCTGCTCGCAGAGATCCGCCATCTCGTTGATGAACGACAGCTTCGTCGCCAGAAACGTGTTCGATGCGTACTTGACGAGTTCCGCCGTCTCGAGATCGGAGAACAGGACCGGGGCACCATTGCCAATCAGTGGTTGATAGATCTGTTGGAGTACCCGCTTGGCTTGCTCATCGAGGAACCCGATGACGATTCGGTCTGGATGCATGAAGTCCTCGACGGCGGCGCCCTGCTTGAGGAACTCGGGGTTCGATCCGATCGAACGTTCGAGGTCGGGCCGGAGCTCGGCGAGCGTGTCATCGATACGCCGCGTTGTGCCGACCGGTACGGTCGACTTCATTACGACCGTCGCACCGGCGTCGAGGTGTGGTGCGAGATCTCGGACGGCGGCATCGACTTGCGACAGGTCGGCCTTGCCAGTTTCCGACGACGGAGTACCCACCGCGATGAACACGGCTGCGGCACCGCGAATCGCCGTGGCGTAGTCGGTCGTGAATCTGATCCGGTTGGCTCGCTCGGCTCGGCGTATGAGACCCTCGAGCCCCGGTTCGAAGATTGGGATGGCGCCGTCGCGAAGTGCCGCCACCTTCTCGTGGTCAATATCGAGACAAGTGACGTCGTGGCCGAGTTCGGCAAGGCATGCGCCGGATACCAGGCCGACGTAGCCGGTTCCGATGAGGGTGATATTCATGGGGCGGGAGTCTACGTGATAAGAAGGCGCCTCAATCGACGAAGGCTGCGAACCGTTCCGTCGCTTCTTGGTCATGTTTCCTCAGCCATGCGACGGCGCGATCTGTGACCTCGGCGCGGTTCTCGAGAACGGTGCTCGCTTTCTCGGCGATCGACCGCGGGTTGTCGGCTTCGGCGACGGTCGTCATCTCGTAGAGGTCTCGGTCATCCCGGAAGAGCGCCGAGGTCGTGGAGACGAGGCATGGCACTCCGGAGAGGTAGGACTCCATGGGCGCCATCGGGTGGCACTCCGAGAGCGTCACGTTCATGTTGAGATCCATGCTCGCCTGCAGTCCGATGTACTCCGTCCATGGCACGTCGCCGTGTTCGATGACGCAGCGACGGCCGAGATACGAAACATGGGGAAGGCGGTTGACGTGGACGGTGGCATTGAGGATCGCTGCCGCACCAACTTGCGTTGTCACATTCTTCCGCCAGTACGGATCGAGGAGGATTCCGATGTGAATGCCGTCACCGAGATCCGTTGTCGTGTATTCCGGGAGTACGGGCGTACGGTTCGGTACGTACACGGCCGGATATCCCATGGACCGGAACGACTCGGCTAGTCCATCCTTGA
>CBFDAN010000401.1:0-1890 GCA_965602815.1 uncultured bacterium | reverse complement strand
AAATGGTCGACCAGGTCATCGACGCGTGGAACCTCCCGGTCGAGGGTTACGTAGTCACAGGTTTCAGGGGTTTTGAGAACCTGATGGGGCAGATCGGACCCCTCCCGATCGACCTCCCTCGGGCGATCCCCAACCAGGAGTGGTGGAGCGGATGGTCGGCCGGCGAACAGACACTGTCGCCGCAACGAACATTGGAGTACTCCAGAACCCGCAAACGCGTCCCGGGCGGAGACCTGACCCGATCTGCCAACCAGGGATTGGTCATGCTCGCCGTGCTGCGACTGCTCCAAATGAACGATATCGCCGACACGCCCGAGATCGTGAAGCTGCTCCTCGAGCACACCTGGACAAGTTTGACGCCGACGGACCTCGTTCAGCTAGGTGCCACGCTGCACGCCCTCGATATCGATGCCATCAACAACGTCGTTCTGCCCGGCGACCTCGGTCGGGCCGGCCCGGCGTCGGTCGTCCACCTCACACCCGAAGCCGACGAGATGCTCGCGGATCTGGGCGATGACGGGCTGCTGGGTGGAAGCGGCGAATAGCCGGAGGTACCAAAGCCACGATCTTGTTCTCGGTGCCACGAACGTCCGAGACCCGTCCGGCACTTTCAGATCATTTGGGGACTGTCTGCTCCGCCACAACATCCTGGTCCGTCACAATGATCTCGACCTCAGCGTCGGCCGCTCGGGCAGGGACCTCGCGCTCGGTCGCAGCCTCATCGCGGTTTGTTGGATCGTCAACCTGACCGGCAGATTGTCCGAGACCCCTGCGTTCCATGGCGCCCCATTGCAGGTCACTTCGGGCGGCGGCGACGAGACCGCGTAGACGCCACCAGATCGACATCTGTCGATAGCCGAAACTCTCAGCGAGGGCCACACCGAGGAGTGCCAGGAGGTCGCTGAAGCGGCGATACCTCCGGAACGAGATCTCCTCGAGAGCGACGGCGGAGATCGAGATCGCCGATCCGAGGAATACCGCAATTGCGAGGAACGCCACCGTGTACACGACCGAGGCTTGGCCGGTGATGACGGCAACCACGAACGCGGCATAACCAAGCAGCTCGATGACCGGACCGAGAAGCTCGAACACGAGGTAGTAGGGAAGCGCAACAACCCCGGGAACACCGTATTTCGGATTCATGACCATCCTGCGATGACGCCAGATGACCTGAGCCAATCCCCGCTGCCAACGATCGCGTTGACGGCCCAGCTGAGAGACCGTCTCGGGCGCTTCCGTCCAGGCGACCGGATCTGGTATGAACTCGATCCGGTACGGGTTGCCGAGATCTCGGCAGTGCCGATGGAGCCGCACGATCAGTTCCATGTCCTCTCCAACGGTGCCGGTGTCAAAACCACCGGCATCCGCGACCACGGAACGTCGGAAGGCCCCGAACGCCCCCGAGATGATGAGAGTCGCCCCGATGGTGTTCCAGCCGACGCGCGCCGAAAGGAAGGAGCGCAGGTACTCGAGAACTTGGAATCGGACTAGGACCGAGTCTGGCAGCTTGACATCGTCAACCGATCCCCCATCGATGGAGCACCCGTTGGCGATCCGCACGATGCCCCCGACGGCAACCGTCGAGGCGTCCTCGAGGAACGGCCTGACGACACGTGCGAGAGCGTCCGGCTCCAGGATGGTGTCCGCGTCCATGGCGCAGAAGAGAGCGCTGCGCGAGTAGTTCAGACCGACGTTCAGCGCGTCCGCCTTTCCGCCGTTCGCCTTATCGACGACAACCAGGTTCTGATGTCGGACACCCTGATACGCCGCATGTACCGGCGCCGTCGGAAGATCGCTGGTTGGCACCCTCACGATCGGTTCCAGATCGAACGCAGCAAGCAGAACCTCAAGTGTCTCATCGGTCGATCCGTCGTTCACGACAACGATCTC
>CBFDAN010000400.1:0-1890 GCA_965602815.1 uncultured bacterium | reverse complement strand
GGCCTCGGCTACGCAACGAGATCGTTTGGATCGACGATGCGGGTGCTCCAGACCGGGTGGGTGCGGTCCTATGCCGCGGCCATCGTTGCCGGCGCCCTCGGCATTGTGCTCTGGCTGCTCTGGCAGGGGGGTGCGTTCTGATGACGCTGACCATCCTCATCCTGCTGCCGCTGCTGGGGGCCGTCGTGGTTGCGTTGCTCCCGAAGCGCCGTCCGGAACTCGTCTTCCCGGTCGCCATTGGTGTGAGCATCCTGCCGCTGGCAGCCTCGCTCTGGATCCTGGTGAACTTCGTGACCGGAGATGCGGCATTCCAGTTCACCGAGGACTACGTGCTGTCCGAGACGTTCGGTTTCGGGTGGAGGCTCGGGATCGACGGTATCTCGCTCTTCATGGTGGTCCTCACCGGCATCCTCATGCCACTGTCGATCGCCGTGTCGAAGTCCATCACCGAGCGTCCGAAGCAGTTCATGGTGGCGATGCTGATCCTCGAGATGGGGCTGCTCGGTGTCTTCGTGTCGCTGGACCTGCTTCTCTTCTTCGCCTTCTTCGAGATCGTGCTCGTTCCGATGTACCTCCTCATCGGAATCTGGGGTTCCGACAATCGGCTCTACTCGGCCATCAAGTTCGTTCTGTTCACCGCGTTCGGGTCGATCTTCCTGCTTGCCGGAATCATCGTGCTTGGACTCGATGCCGGGGACGCGGCCGGGACGGCAACGTCGTTCGACTTCCGCACGATGCGCTCGCTCGACATCTCGTCGACGGCGCAGGTCTGGCTCTTCCTGGCCTTCGGAATTGCCTTTGCGATCAAGGTGCCGATCTTCCCGTTCCATACCTGGCTGCCGGATGCTCACACCGATGCTCCGACGGCGGGTTCGGTCATCCTGGCCGGTGTTTTGCTGAAGATGGGGGCCTACGGCTTCCTCCGCTTCAACCTGACGTTGTTCCCCGAGGCATCAGTTGATCTCGCGCTGGCCCTCGGGATCCTGGGAGTAGTCGGAATCATCTACGGCGCCGCGGTGGCGATCGTGCAACCCGACATCAAACGCCTCGTTGCGTACTCGTCGGTCAGCCACATGGGATTCGTGATCCTCGGTATCTTCGCCCTGACCAGCCAGGGCCTCTCGGGTGCGGTCTTCGTCATGATCAGCCACGGCCTTGTGACGGGTGCGCTCTTCTTGCTGATCGGGATGATCTACGAGCGGCGCCACACCCGCCTGATCTCCGAGTACGGAGGATTGGCGAAGGTCATGCCGATCTACGCCGGGGTCTTCTTGTTCATGGCCTTCGCCTCGGTTGGTCTCCCGGGTCTCTCGGGTTTCGTCGGCGAGTTCGGCGTGTTGCTCGGCAGCTACCTGACGCTCCCGGTCCTGGCCATCCTCGCCGGCGCGGGTGTGATCCTCGCCGCCGTGTACATGTTGTGGGCGTACGAGCGGGTGTTCACCGGCCCCGTCACCAATCCGAAGAACGAGGGCCTCTCCGATCTCGGGTTCCGGGAAATCGCCATCCTCGTTCCATTGATTGTGATCGTGGTTGGAATCGGGATCTACCCGAAGCCGGTACTCGATCGTATCGAACCGTCCGTTGAGATCATCCTCGACCGGATCGAAGCAACGACCGAGTACGAAGTCCCGGAATACGGACGCGTCGACGAGGTCGTGGAGCCATCAGACGTTCAGAGCGAGGCCGCGGACCATGAAGCCGACGGGGGAGAACACGACGACGAGGAGGGTTCGGAATGAACAACGCCTCGTTCCTCGCCGTTGCTCCAGAGACGGTGCTCCTCGCCGGAGCACTCGTGGTGATCATTCTCGGCGTCATGCTCGACCGGCCACGCCGGGAGTGGGGCTTCGTTGCCGCGCTCTCGTTTGTCGTCGCGATAGTGGTGTCCGT
>CBFDAN010000399.1:0-1903 GCA_965602815.1 uncultured bacterium | reverse complement strand
CACAGAAGCGACATTTCAGGGTGAGCTCTTCTCTTCGGTGGTTGATCGACATGCCCGCGATGTCTCGGTTGTCGCCAGGGCTTGTCCCGGCCTCGCCGCAGCAATCGAAGCCGGTGACAATGTCAATGATCTGGTGCGTCGCTACACCACAGATGTCGTCGGCCGCGGAGCCGACACGATCGTCCTCGGGTGCACGCACTACTCGTTTGTCGCAGATCAGATCCGATCCGCGGCCGGTGCGGATGTCGAGGTGATCGACCCCGCCCCCGCCGTTGCGCGGCAGGCCGCGCGCGTCCACACCGGAGAGAACGACCGCAGCTTGGGAACCACGCGATACCTCACCACCGGCGACCCGGAACGATTTGCCACCCAGATCACTCGCCTCACCGGGGAGCGCGCCGACGTCCGGAGCATCGAGATTCCGGATCCGGTCGGCGCCTGCATCCGCGTCGTGGAAGGAGATATCACGGTCCAGGATGTCGATGTGATCGTGAATGCCGCCAATGCTCAACTCGCGCACGGAGGCGGTGTCGCCGCGGCGATTGCCCGAGCCGGAGGTCCCCCGGTGGATGAGGCGTCTCGGACGTGGGTTACCGAGCACGGCCCCGTGCTACGGGGTGGTTCGGCCGTGACCACGGCAGGCGACATGAGGGCGGGGCACGTTGTCCACGTTGTCGGTCCGATCTACCGGGGAGTTCCGGAAGATGAGATCGAGTTGACCAAGGCGGTGCGCGCGGCGCTGGATGCGTCGGAGCACCTCGGGGCAGCCTCCATTGCGATGCCTGCCATCTCAGCGGGGATCTACGGATATCCGCCGGATGAGGCGTGTCGCGTCATCGTTGAGGCCGTCGAGAGCTGGCTTGCCGAAGGGGGTTCGCTCAAAGAGATCCGCCTCGTTGCGTTCGGCGGGGACGTTGCGGAGCACTTTCGCCTGGCTCTGGGTTCCTCGCGATAGCAATGTCGTTCTAACATCGGCGTGATGAAACCTTCGGTTGCCATTCTTGGAGTTGGTTCCATGGGAGAGATTCTCGCCCTTGGTCTGCTGCGCGCGGGATGGGAACCGGACGACCTGGCGCTCGCGGCCAGGCGCCCCGAGCGGGCGAGAGAGACCGAATTCCACACCGGCATCCCGACCTCACTCGACGCCGCAGAGGCCGCGGCGGGCAAGCGGGTTGTTGTGGTCGCGGTCAAACCGAAGGACGTGCCGAACCTCCTCGTGCAGATCCGCGACACGATCACGCCGGACCAGGTAGTCGTTTCATTTGCCGCCGGTGTCACCACGGCCGCGTTCGAACTTGAGCTGCCAGGGGTGGCGATCGTTCGCTCGATGCCCAACACACCCGCGGCCATCGACGAGGGTATGACGGCCTATTGCGGTGGAGCCGAGGCCGATGAGGCCGCGCTCGAAGATGCGGCAGCCGTTCTCGGAGCTGTGGGTTCGACCATCCGGCTGTCGGAGGATTTGCTCGACGCCGTCACGGCCGTTTCAGGGACCGGACCTGCATACGTCTTCCTCCTTGCAGAGGCGATGACCGAAGCCGCGATCCGCGAAGGCCTCCCGCACCACGCAGCGGAGCACCTCGTGCACCAGACGCTCCGAGGTGCCGGCATGCTGCTTTCGGGGTCCGAGAAGAGCGCATTCCGCTTGCGGGGTGAGGTCACGTCACCAGGAGGAACCACCGCTTCCGCGATGCATGTCCTCGAGGAAGGCGGCTTCCGCGCGCTCATGGAGGATGCGATCCAGTCGGCAGCTCGACGGTCTCGCGAGCTCGGTGCCGCGGGTTCGAACGACCCGGCCCCGTGAACGTCGTTGGCCGCAGTCTTCTCGCCGTCACGAATCGATCCACCGTCCGCAAGCTCTTCGCCGAGTCGTCCACCGGCCGACGCCTCTCCCTGCGCTTCG
>CBFDAN010000398.1:0-1909 GCA_965602815.1 uncultured bacterium | reverse complement strand
GATCGGATCCTGGTGTCGTTGTGGTCGACGCCCTCGACTTCGTAGATCGAAGCTTCGAGCGCCGTGGCGATTCGGCGGCTCTGCTCGATCGGGACGGTTCGGTCGCCGGTGCCGCCGATCACCAGAGCGGGAATCCCCTCGAGCGCACCTTCTTCGATTCGTTCGAGCGACGGGTAGCGGTCTCGAAGCAACGCGGAGATAGGAAGCCACGGGTAGTGATGCTGACCGACATCGGTCAGCGAGGTGAACGGGGATCCGAGAACCAGCGCGTCGGGTCGCGATTGCTCTGCGGCGGCAATCGCCACCGCTGCGCCGAGGGACTCCCCGAAGTAGACGATGCCACCGTTCGACGGGAGTCGGTCGCGAAACGCGGCGATCGTTGCGAGGGCGTCGTTGATGAGACCGTTCTCGTTCGGCGAGCCGGGATTCCCGCCGTAGCCGCGATATTCGGCGAGGACCACGTCGTACCCCGCGTCCGCGAGGGCGTTTCCGAGCGGAATCCTTCCAGCCCGGTTGCCGGCGTTCCCAGGGAACACGATGACGACGGGGCGGTCGGTCGCTGCATCATCGACGCGAGCCCAGACCGCGAGGTCAATCCCATCCGTCGAGGCGACCTCGATTTCCTCCCACGATTCGGGCGGCGGGCCCGGGTCACCGCCCGGGAAGTAGATCAGGCGCTCTTGGAACATCCAAACACCTCCGATCATGACCACGCCGGCGATGACCCCAACACCGACGGTGATCTTGAGTCTCATCCCTTCACGGTACAGAATGCGCGAGACTTGGACCCATGGATGCGACCGATCTTGCGCTTCTGCTGCTGCTCCTTGTACTGCTGATCGCTGCATTCGTGCTCGGAGCGTCCGAAGCTGCGCTGCTTCGCGTTCAACGCGTCCGCGTGGAGGTTGCTGCAGCGGAAGGCGATCGGCGCTCAGCCCGACTCATGCACCTCCTCGACGATCTTCCCCAGGTCCTGAACACGGTGCTGCTGGTTGTGCTCCTCGTCCAGATTGGCGCTGCCACGGTTGTGGGCATGCTCTCGGGACGCCACTTCGGCAATCTCGGTGTCACGATCGCATCGGTGGCCCTCACCGTGGTGCTGTTTGTCTACGCGGAAGCGATTCCGAAGACCTACGCCGTTCGGCATCCATATCGGGTCGCGCGGGCGACACAGCCGATTCTCTCGGCGTTGACGTTGGTGCTGCGTCCGGTTGTGTCCGTTCTGGTGTGGTTCGCCGATCTCCAAGCGCCCGGATCAGGAATCGCCGCTTCGACGACCGTCACCGAAGATGAGCTTCGACGTCTCGCGTCACACGCAGCCGTTGAGGGATCGATCGACGAGAGTGATCGTGAGTTGATGGAACGTGCCTTCGAAATGGGAGATCGCACGGTCGATGAGATCCTCACCCCGAGGACCGACATGGTCGCCGTTGGTGCCGAGACAACCATCGCCGAGGCGCTCGATGTCGCGATCCACAGCGGACACCGCAGGCTCCCCGTTTTTCAGGACGATCTCGACCACATTCGGGGCGTTGTACGTCTCCGGGATCTCGCTGCCGCAATCACCGACTCGCCCGATGCCCTCGTGACCACGGTGGCCACGAGGGAACTCGTCGTCCCGGAGACCAAACGTGTCATCGAACTGCTCGCTGAGATGCAGGCGGCGGGCGTCCATCTAGCGCTCGCCATCGACGAACACGGCGGAACGGCGGGGATCGTCACCATCGAAGACGTAGTCGCTGAACTCGTCGGACGGGTCTCGGACGAGGGTGAAGCACTCAATCCGTTGATTCGCCCGATGGGTCGCAACCGGTGGCACGTCGACGCTACCGCCGACGTCGACGACCTCGCAGCCGAGACGGGTGTGGCGCTCCCGGACGGGGATTGGCTCACGATTGGCGGCCTCGTG
>CBFDAN010000397.1:0-1914 GCA_965602815.1 uncultured bacterium | reverse complement strand
GCGGCGGGAGGTCGACCTCGCCGACGTCACCACCATCTGCGATGTGGGAGGCGGGACCGGGCGGCTCCTGGCCCAACTGCTGGAGAGCCACGACGGGCGCCGCGGCGTCCTGTTCGACCTGCCCGACGTGGTCACGAAACGCCTGGACCTCCAGGACGCCGAGATCGCGAAGGCGAAGGCCGAGAACGACGAGCTAGCGAAGAAACTCGCTGCCGCGGAGGAGACAAGAGCGACAGAGAAATGGGAGGGCAGGGCCGCCGAACTGGCACCCTTGTTCGACCCGGAGACAATGGCACCTGTTCTAAAGACCTTGGCGTCTGCGGAACCGGAAGCCACCGGCAAACTCGACGACATGTTCACCGGCCTGATGGCGAAGACAAGCCTCGAGAACGTCCTGAAGGAGTTCGGTGACGCGTCGGCTGAGGGCTCGGCGTTGGATCAGATCGCGAAGCATGCCGCTGAGATGTGGAAGGCCGACCCGAACCTGTCCCCCGTCGACGCACGGGCGCAGGCGTGGCGTGACCATCCCGAGTTGAAGACACAGTCTCGGGAGGAGGGGAACTGATGGCATATTCAGAATCCCAAACCCAGTTCAGCGCCATCGCTGAGACGACGTTCGCGAAGACGGACCTGTACAAGTTTGTGCAGCGTTCGACAGCGAACGGCCGCGTCTCGATTGTGGCGACAACGGCACCGACCGCTGTGGTCGGTACGCTCCTGTCGGAGACGTACACCACGTCGACGGGTGCGAACGAAGTCGTGACTATCGGGTCGATCAACGACGGCATCGGGAAGGTCTACATGGCCGGCTCGACACTGCATGTCGGTTCACCGGTTGCGTGTTCAAGTAAAGGATTCGGCATCTCGCCGACCACCAACTCCGTCCAACTGGGCTTCATCGTGGAAGGCACGTCCGGTACTACCGGGCATATCGCCTCGGTGCAGTTCGTGCGGACGATGGACCTGTAGGAGGTGAGTTAGATGCCAGAACCAACACTCAGTGACGTTCATGTCGATACGGCACTCACCGACTTCTCGGTCGCCTATTTCCAGGACGCGGCCCGTTTCGCGGCCCCTAACGTGTTCCCAATCGTCAACGTCCCGAACCGTTCCGGTAAGTACTTCGTGTACGACATCGAGGAACTCATGCGGAGCAACGCGACGTTGCGTGCGCCGAATACGGAAGCGGCTGTACGGACGTACAAGCTGTCGCAGGACAGTTACCACTGCGAAGTGTATTCGGTGGCGGTAGACGTCTCGGAACAGATCCGTGCCAACTCAGATCCGGCACTTGACCCTGAAGAAGACGCGGCTGCGGTCGCGATTCAGGACATGCGGATCGCGATGGATAAGAAATGGACGCAAGAGGCGTTCACGACCGGCCTGTGGGCCACCGAATCGACGGCGACGTGGAACACGTCGACGGGTGATCCGGTTGGTGACATCCAGACCGGTGTGAAGACTGTCCTCAGTGTCATGGGGAAGCGTCCCAACACCCTCGTGTTGGGTGCCGACTCGTGGTACACCGGCCTGTGGTCCTCGACGCAACTGTTGGACCGGTTGCCGGACAACGCACCGCGGATCGTGACACCAGAGTTCGTCGGGAACCTGTTCGGCTTCGACCGGGTATTCGTCTTGGATTCGGTGTATACGACCGGCGCGGAAGGGTCAACGGCGGCACCGGCGTTCATCCACACCGACCATGCGTTGATCGCATACGTCGACCCGAACGCTGGGCTGCGTGAAGCCACAGCCGGGAAGATGTTCATGTGGTCCGGCCTGGTAGGTGGCGGTGGCGGTATCCGCACGAAGCGGCTCGATATGCCGTGGAAAGATGCCATGCCGAGGGTCGAGGTAGATGCTGCCTTCGATGCCAAGATTGTGGCCGACAGTCTCGGCTACCTGATCAAGCAC
>CBFDAN010000396.1:0-1918 GCA_965602815.1 uncultured bacterium | reverse complement strand
CCCCCGCCCGGCGGCCATCCATGCGACAGCCCCCAGTGCAAGGGTTCTCTCCGTCGGGCTGGCCGGATTTGAACCTGCGGCCTCTTGACCTTCCAGTTAGCCGGGAACCGCCGAGCGCCCACACGGTGCGAGGGTTCTGGACCTCGCCTATGAATCGGCGCATCGACAACAACGAGCGGATCCTTCGCCCATCCACCCGGCTTCTGAACCCGGGAGGAGGGGCGGTCATCGGATGCTGATCCTGCTGGTCTCGACCGATGGGTCTTGGATCCCTGCTGCGGGATTCGAGGCGGATTCAGCGACCGATGGCAGAGAGCTCCTGGCCGTTTGGCGGGGTCAGGCGTCGGAGGTCGCTCTCGATTGCGCGGCGGGTTGCGATCCATGCGACGCGTTGGTTGATGTCGCTGCTGGGTGGCGTCGGTCCGAGGAGCTTGGGTTCTTCGTCGGGTATCCCCCGGTCGGTTCGGTAGAGGAGCGCTCGATTGACAACGGCATCCCAAGCAACGCGGCGATCATGTTCGGCGGGTCGTTCTCCGAGGGTGTCGGTGATCCACTCGGGTGGCTGGTAGGCGATGGTTGCGAGCCGGTCGCGGTGTCGGTTGTGGGTTTCGTCGTGCAGGTCTACATAGTCGATGATGGATTCGCTTCTGTCACCGTCAACGGCGGGAGGCGCATCCTCGGCTTCTGGTGCCCCGAGCGCGGCTTCGATCTGTTCGAGTCGTTGTCCGAGTTCGCCATCCGTGAGGGTCCGGGGTCCGCGTCCCGTATCGAGAGCCGCGGGCTGCGCGGCGGTGCGGCCGAGGGCCGCGATCAGCGCCGGGAGGCGGTCAGGGTGTTGGTGGGTGAGGTGGGTACATTCCTCAATGTCCGGTTCTGGGTTGGTGAGGTAGATGGTGTTGGCTTCTCGTCCCCGGCTCATGGTCACGTAGATCCATTCGCGATCGACACCGTCGCCGGCGACGGTGTGGGCCCGGCGGGCGGTGGCTCCCTGGGCTTTGTGTCCGGTGAGGGCATATCCCCAGTCGAGGTGGCCATCGTCGAGATACCAGGAAGGCACCGCGACCGAGTCGCTGTTGCGATCGAGGCAGATCGTCACGGTCCGCCGTTCGGTGTCGACTGCGGTCACCGTGCCCAGGTCGCCGTTGAGGACACCGAGGCGTGCCCGGTTCTTGAGACATACGACACGGTCCCCGGTCTGGAACGCCCGATCGCCAACGTCCAAGGCCGGTCCGTCAAGATGTCCTGTTTCAGCGATGACAGCGCGTGCACGCCGGTTGAGTTGCCCGACGGTGGCGTTGCGATGTCCGAGGAGGAGCACGTCGGCTGGATCCGCGACGTCTTGGACGTCGCGGTACCAGTTCTGCACGGCTTGGTTGATGGTGTCGTCGGCGTTGGCGGCAACAATGATCTTGCCGCGTCGGTCATACATCGCGACGGCGCGGCTGATCGACCCGTCACGCAACTCGGTGAGGGCGGTTCGTTCCCAGTCCTGATCTTGCCGGACGTTGTCGGTTAGTTCGATGGATGGGAGGCGGATGGAAAGTGCCCGGTAGAGACCGCCGGCGTCGATCTCAGCGAGTTGACGGTGATCGCCGATCAAGATGAGCTTTCCCGACGCTGCTTCGACGAGGTCAGAGACCTGAGCGAGCTGGCGGCTACCGACCATCCCGGCCTCGTCGACAACTACGACAACGCCTTCGGGGAGGCCACCGGTCGTCTTGGCTTCTCCGAGGAAGCGGGTGAGCGTGGAGGATCGGATGCCGGTGGCGGATTCGAATCCTGCGGCGGTGCGGGCCGCCAGCGCCGCTCCCACGACGGGAATACCCGATTCTGTGGCGAGGGCGCCGATGATCGTCATGACGGTCGTCTTCCCGGTTCCGGCCGCCCCCACTCCAATGTCGATGGCGTTCCCGGATGT
>CBFDAN010000395.1:0-1920 GCA_965602815.1 uncultured bacterium | reverse complement strand
TATCGACACGTCTTCGTTTGATTGGGACAGCACCTGTGGCCTGAACTGCGACCCGCAGACCTGTGACTTCACCCAGAATCCCCCAGTGTGCACAGCTGCTCAGGACCCCGGCTTTACGACCACGCTCTTTGCGCCGGCGGGCCACGGTACCTTTGTTACCGCGACTGCGACCGGTGTTACCGCGACTGCGACCGGCACTCCACTCCCGGATGGGGCCGGTACTCCGGTTGAGTTGCAAGCGACATTTGAGTGCGATCCGCTCTTTCCGGGTCCAACCGAGATTTGCGCCTTCGCGTACGACGGGGACGACGAGTGCACTCAATTTCGATGCACCACCGTCGATTGCCCCGACCTGTGTGCAGGCGTGGACTGCGAGGATGTAGATGAGGACGACAACCCGATCGAATGCACGAGGGACCGCTGCGACCCGCTTGATGGCTCGTGCAGCAACGATCCCGCGCCGTTGGGGATCGCGTGCCAGAGCTGTAGCGGCACCTGCGACGGCAACGGTGCCTGCAACGGCCCGGCTTGGACCGCTGCCAACGAGTTTACAGGCACCTTCACCATCATGGGAACCCAGCAGTCGTACAGCGCGACCCTGGTCAACCCATACAGCGGTGCGACGGTTCCAGTAAGCGGAACCTTCCGAGTGAACAACACCTCGTACAAGGGTCTTGGTGCCAACGATACCCTTGAAGGAATCACGGGCGGAGGTAACCCGAGCGAGGTTCTGCTGATCCAAGACCCGGTCGGGACCCAAACTTTTTGTGGTGTCGAAACGCTCCGCTCGCGGACCGGCTTCGACGTGATGGTCGCTGCCGACGGCTATATCATTCTGGACGACATGGTGATCGAGGGCGGGCTTGACGGGGACCTTCTTTGGGCGAATGCGGGTGACGACACCGTGCTAGGCGACATGGGCAACGACATCATCGACGGCGGGTACGGCGACGACAATATCGACGGCGGGCTCGGCGACGACACGATTACGTTGTGGCCGGGCAGCGGCTTCGACAGCATCTCGGGCGGCATGGGCATTGATACGGTCGAGATCGACGCTGAGCAAAACCAAATCCGGATCAAGCCAGCGGCGAACCCGGACGAGTTCTACATCTTCTACCTGGAGACGACGCCGATGGCCTGGATCACCGGGGTCGAGCTACTCGCCCTAAATGACGCGCTCATCGACCTCACCACGTGCACCGGCGGCATCGACGACGTCTGCAACCTTTGCGGCAACGACGATCTCAACGGCGGCGAACGGTGTGACGACGGCAACAACGTAGATGGAGACGGCTGTGCGGCGGACTGCACGGCGGGGTACTGAATTGATGAGTCTACGTGTGACATCACGGCTCGCGCTCTTACTCGCCTTTGTCGTTGGGTGCGGTCAGTCGAACGGCGGCGAAGACCAGTCGCGGACGGCAACGGTCAGCGTAACGGTTGGGCTTTCGGCCTCCGAGATCGGCGCAGCCACCGTAGAGTTCTTCGTCAGCCATCCGACCGCGTTGCCGGCACCAATTACCGGCACGGTCGCTGTGGCAGACCCGGTCACGAGCTTCACGCTCACCCAACTCCCCGTGGTCCCCCTGTCTGACCCCCCGTACACACTCTTCCTGACCGCACGGAAGACGGACGGCACATGGGTCTGCGAAGGGGGCACTACCTTCCAACACGACCAGGCCGGGGTGACCACATCCGTGAGGATGATGCTCACCTGTCCGACGAGCGACACGCTTCCGAACGGCGAGGTGGGTGTTGACATCACGTTCCAGCTCAACCTCTGCCCGGTGATTGAGGAGATCTCGGCGGCGCCTCAGATCACGGTCATTAGCGATCCCGTCATGCTGCAGTCGTTGGCCAGTGATCCAGACAACACGGCTCCCGTCACGTACCTGTGGACCGCCACGGGCGGCCTCA
>CBFDAN010000394.1:0-1921 GCA_965602815.1 uncultured bacterium | reverse complement strand
CGCCTTGCGACGAGGGCTTTCCTTCTGGAACGGCACAGGGTGTGCCCGACTTCAGGTACGTATGCTCGAAAGCAGCGCACCCGCGGGCGGAGACTCCGACGGGCCCTATCTCTCGCCGGCGCGACGCAACCGGGTGCGCCGATTGCCGTGATCGCCCGGCGCCGGCGTGGCTTGATCGCGAAGCGCGACGTCCCGTGAACCGTGATGGTGCCCGCCTCAGTAGCCCCACCCCGCCCGGGCGGCGATTGCCGACGCTGGGTGAGCTTGAGCCACGCCGAAGGCAGGCTACGCAACCGTCGGCGTCGGCCCGCACCCTTCCTGTTCTTGCGAAACCATGGGAAGCCTGCTTCCGCTATCTACGCGAGAAGGGTGGTCGGCATCCGCGATCGGCCCAAACGACTGGGTGCCCGGGCGAACCTGCTCCCATGCTCAGCCGCTCGACCACGCGACCCAGGTTCCTCCGGCGACACGAACCGGGTCGCCTCCCGAGAGGTCTTGTCTCCAGATGCCGTCCACGCCGCCGACCGCCCCGGGATACGCGAACGCCGTGCCGTCTGGCGACCACAACGTCATGCTCTGGGCGTACTGATCGAAGAACGGGACGAAGTCGCGCAGGAATCCCGGCGACGGAATGAACTCGGGAAACGTCTGCGACTCGCGGTCCTCCCACACGCGCCAGCGGAATGCGCCGGCGTCCGTGACCTCGAGGACGAGCAGCCGTTGGCCGGTGGGGTCCCACGAGAACGCGGTAACGACCGCAGTCTCAACCTCGTCATAGCTGCCATCGTTCGTGTCGACGACTGCGAGCCGCCCTCCGGGCAGTGTGGGGGCCTGCTGCGCACTGACGGAGAGGCCGACATCGTCGCCGCTGACCGGCAAAACGGCGATGCGCTGTCCGTCGGGGATTGCGGTGAAGATGGCTCCGCTGAGCACCGAGGCGACCAGCTCGGCTTCCGTGTCGCTCTGGGTGAGCGTCAGCTGTTGCCGACGCGAAGCGACGGCGACGTGCACGATGCCCGCCTCGGTCCATTGTGGTGCCGAGAAGTCCCCCGGTGCTCCGAACTCAGGCGGCGTGTCTTCGGCGAAGAGGATCTCGAGCGGTGCATCCCCAATGTGGGCGACCGCTTCGGACGAGTCGGGACTCCAGGAGAAGTACAGCGGCTGGCCCTTGCCGACGCGTGTTGGATTGCCCATATCGCCGATCGTGAAGACATCGAGGCCCAGTACTCCCGGGCCCGTCACGGACAACGAGGCCAGCTTCGATCCGTCCGGTGACCAGTACTGGTAGAAGGAGTTCGAGCCGGTCACCGTGCTTGTACGGTCCGTTGTTTCGAGATCGATGATCTCGATAGAAGACGTCCCCGCCTCCGAACGTGTCACGCTGATACGAGACCCGTCCGGTGACCAGATGGGCTGGAAGTACGTGACCCGATCCCCGCCGTCGTCGGTGGCGGCGACGACGTCGGTGCCGTCGGACTCCATGATGACGACGTTTCCAATGTCGTCGAGGATCACGAGGCGACCCTCGCCAAGGGGAGCCTCGCCGTTGGTGCTGCACGCACCAACGAGCACCGCGACGGCGACCACAATGATGGCGTTTCGGAACATGGCCATACGTTGGGGGTGATCATCCGGCTATGGCAACAATCATTTGTTGACGACTCCGCAGGAGCTCCGGCGATCGCGCAACGGGTGGTAGCTGCGACCATGCGTGCCCGAGGCGGCGATCCAGTATCCCCTGCTGTTGCGTCGTTCCACCCCCGTAGGCTCGAGCCCATGATTGTTGCCATCTACTCCACACGGCCGTGGGACGAGACCTACCTCTGTGAAGCCAACTCCAACCATGATCTCCGTGTCCTCGAAGCGCAGCTCGACCACACCACAACACCACTCGCCACGGGAGCGGCCGCGGTCTGTGTAT
>CBFDAN010000393.1:0-1926 GCA_965602815.1 uncultured bacterium | reverse complement strand
ACTCGAATACATCGAATTCCCGCTTCTCCTCAAGTTCGCGTTCACCGAACAGGGGACGCGGCCGGAGATCTTCGTCGGCCCATCGTTCGCCTACGAGTTGAGCTGCACGTACGACATGTTTCCCGAGGGGGTCTCGGAACCGGTCGAATGCGTGGAGGCAGGCCTGCAAACGCGGTCCCTCGACGTTGGGATCGCGTTCGGAGCCGACGTCGAGAGTCCGCTCGGATCGGGGCACCTCGTGATCGATGGCCGGGGAATCGTGGGGTTGAACTCTTTCGACGATTCGGAGGCCAACCTCGACTACCGAAACCGCATCCTCGCCTTGATGGTCGGCTACCGCTTCAGCCTCTGAATCACGCCTGCCAGAAACCGCTGTCACAAGTGACGTTGACAGAACGGGATCGAGCCCTATCTTTTCGCGAATTCCTTTCGTCGTGCAAGCGGCGTCGGGAAGATCAACAGCCGGTGTCGGCACACAGATCGAACATCGGGGGAGTATCACTCAGCAGGAGAGTAGTATGTCGAAGCTGACGGGCACCGTGAAGTGGTTCAACAACGACAAGGGCTTTGGTTTCGTGTCGTTCGACGATGGCGCGCGTGACGCGTTCGTTCACTTCTCGGAGATCCAGAGTGAGGGCTTCAAGACCCTGGACGAGGGCGACGTTGTAGAGTTCGACCTTGCCGAGGAGGGACGCGGCCCCAAGGCGAAGAACGTGGTGAAAGTCGGCTGAGGCTCGACGCTAGATCCGGTTCTTGAAGGGGGTGCTCTCAGGAGCGCCCCCTTTTTTATTCGGCCAGTATTCCGTCCACCTCGGAGAAATCACCGTCTCCCGCCACGGCCGGCAAACCCAGCGCCTTCATCACCAGCAGATAGACATTGACGTTGCGGAACGGCGGTACCCGTGCCCCCTCCCGGAAGGAGGGGCCGGCGGCGATGAATATGCCCTGCATGTCGAGGGCCTGGTGATCGAACCCGTGGTTGCCGCCGTCCGCTCCGGCAGGAGCCCTATCGAAGAACGGGTGCGTCGTGATCGTCCATCCGTCATCGGCGATGCCGATGATCGGCGGGACCCGTGGGTGGCTGCCGTACTCGAAGCGTTCAGGAATGGAGTCCTTCCAATAGAACGACACGTTCGGGTGGGCGTCTCGCAGGGACCGGTACACGTCGGCCTGGTACTCGTCGTCCGGCCATAGCGCTACCACGGGATTCCAGTCTACGATGCGGGCCGTTTCAAGGTCGACGTAGTCGTCCACAAACATCACCCGTTCCTGGCTGGTCGGGCTCATGCCGTGGTCCGACACAACCACGATATTGGTGCTCTTGAGTAGACCTCGGCGGTCCAGGCCCTCGACGAGGAGGCCCAGCGCTGCATCAACGGCGGCTATCGCGCCGAGCATTTCGTCCGAGTCGGGGCCGCTGTTGTGGCCGACGATGTCGGTCTCGTCGCAGTACAGCGTCAGGAATGAGGGTCGCTGGTTGGCGGGCCTGTCCAGCAAGTCGAGTATCCACTCTACCCGATCCGCATTCGGCATGGCGCCGTCGAAGGGCAACCAATGAGAAGCCGAAACCCCCTTGATTTCCGCCTCGGATCCTGGCCAGAACAAGGGGGCGGTCCGCTGTCCATGATTCTCGGCGGTGACCCAGATCGGTTCGCCACCCCACCAGCGACCATCCTGTACTGCGTCCCGATTGGCCATCGAGAATCGGCCTTCGAAGCTCGGGTCCCACATCGTATTGGCCACGATACCATGATGGTCCGGTACGAGGCCGGTAACCAGAGTGTAGTGGTTGGGAAACGTCTTGGTTGGGAATGCGGGGATCAGGCCATCCGCTCGAACGCCCCGAGCCTCGAGGGCAGCCAGATTCGGACTCACGCCGCGATCGGGATAGTCCCAGCGGAAGCCGTCAAAGGAAACCAGGATCAG
>CBFDAN010000392.1:0-1930 GCA_965602815.1 uncultured bacterium | reverse complement strand
AGTCCCGATTCGAAGTAGGACGCGCTGCGCGACATGTTGAAGGTAACCATGCACTGGTAGGGGTTCCATATGTTGATCATGCGGTCGACTCGGGGGTCACCGGTCGTGACGGAGACGGTCTCCAGGAGATCGCTCCAGTACGTCCGCAGGTCCTCGAGCGCGGCATCGACGGCCACAGAGGTCGAGAACCGATTGAGAAGGGCGCGTGCCTTCGTCTTGTTGGCGACGCCGGGTGATGCCCACTTGTCTTCGGCGTCGTTCTCGACGTAGCCCAGGACGAACACCAGGTCCCGCTGTTCCCCGGGTTCCAACTCGACGTCGACCTGATGGGAGCCGATTGGCGCCCAGCCGCTGGCCATGGAGTCTTGGCTCTGTCCTGCGAGCACGACCTCCGGGGCTGACCAGTTGTTGCGGAGACCGAAGAATGTCTCTCGATCGGTATCGAAGCCTCGGATCGGAGTGTTGACGCCGTAGACCGCGTAGTGGTTGCGGCGCTCTCGATACTCAGTGGTGTGGTAGATCGCGCTGCCTTCCACCTCGACCTCGCCAAGTGAGAGGTTGCGCTGGAAGTTGGTGGCATCGTCGGCCGCGTTCCACAAGCAGAACTCGGCGAGCGAGAACAGTTGGAACGATCGGCGCTGATCGGTCGTGTTGGTGAGACGAACGCGATGGACTTCGGCCGTGGCGCCGAGTGGGACGAGGAACAGGACCTCACACGTGATCCCATTGCGTTCCCCCGTGATCGACGTGTATGAGAGCCCGTGCCGTGCCTCGAAGTGGTCGAGGTCGGCCTTGGCTGGTGCCCACGTGGGAGACCACACATCGCCGTCGTCGTTGAGGTAGTAGCAACGTCCGCCGGCGTCGGTCGGGACGTTGTTGTAGCGCCATCGAGTGAGGCGGCGCATGAGGGCGTCGCGATAGAACGTGTAGCCGCCCCCGGTGTGTGAGATCAGTCCGAAGAACTCCTCCGTGCCCAGATAGTTGATCCAGGGATACGGTGTGTGTGGTGTGGTGATGACGTATTCACGGGCTTCATCATCGAAATAGCCGTACGACATGGTGCTGATAGGTCCCCTGTGCGAGCGGCCGCAAGCGTATCAGAGTGCGGATAGGCGACCTCGGCCCGCGGTGCGCGCGTACAGTGAAGGCGCACATCAATCGACGAGAGCGAGCCGAACCGTGGACGCGAATCCGGTTATCGAGACACTTGGAAGGCGGCTCCGGCTTGCCGTCATCGGCGGGGGACCGGGGAGCTTCATCGGCTCGATGCACCGGACCGCCGCGAGGGTCGACGACCGATATGAGTTGGTCGCAGGTGTGCTGTCTTCGGATCCGGAACGGTCACGCGCTGCTGCGATCGCGATCGGGATCGAACCCGATCGCGCCTACGCGGACGCGTACCAGTTGATCGAGACGGAAGCCAACCGCGAGGACGGCGCCGATGTCGTGGCGATCATGACACCGAACGACAGCCACCATGCCTATTCGATCGCCGCGCTGGATGCCGGCTTCGACGTCATCTGCGACAAGCCGATCACCAACACCTTGGCTGAGGCGATGGATGTGCTGGTCAAGGTTGAAGAGACCGGTCTCATCTTCTGCCTCACTCACAACTACACGGGATACCCGATGGTGCGTCAGGCGCGTGCGATGGTCGAGAACGGACAACTTGGTGAGATTCGCCTCGTACAGGTCGAATACGTCCAAGGCGGCAAAGCCGACGAGAGCGATCCCGATCCGGGCGTGGGCCTTCCATGGCGCTATGACCCGGTGCGCGGTGGCCCGTCGTTGGTGATGGGTGACATCGGAACACACGCCCACAATCTGGTTCGGTTCATCACCGGCCTCGAAGTCACCGAGGTTTCTGCCGAAGTCGGCCACGTCGTTCCGAGCCGGCTGGTCGACGACTACGCCGGCGCTCTCTTGCGCT
>CBFDAN010000391.1:0-1932 GCA_965602815.1 uncultured bacterium | reverse complement strand
CGACGATCCCGGGAGAGTCGGGGAGGCGCTCGGCAAGGCGGAGGATCGCATCCGAGTTGATGTCTCCCTCACCCTTCGACGTTCCGCCCGAGAGCAGAACGACATCGACAGGATCAGGGCCGGTGATCAGCGCCTCCAGCGTCGATTCGACAACCGCGATATCGTCGGGGGCGATGCCGGCCGAAACCGGCTCACACCCGAGTTCTCGAACACCGTCGAGGAGCATCGGCCCGTTCGAATCGACTACCTGACCAATGACCGGCTCCGTCCCGGGTGCCACGATCTCGTCACCGGTTGAGAGCACGGCGACGCGCGGTCGGACGACGACGGTCACGTCCGCAACACCGATGGCGGCCAGGACCGCGGTATCTCGGGACGTCAACACGAGGCCGCGACGGAGGATCGTGTCACCACGTCCGATATCTGATCCGGCAGATGAGATGTTTGCCCCGGGTGCGACCGAGCGCGACACGGCAATGCTGCCGGCTACCGGCTCGGTGTACTCGACCATGACGATCGCGTCGGTTCCTCGCGGCACAACACCACCTGTGGCGATCTGCGTAGCCGTCGCGGGTGGAGCTTCGAAGTCCTTGGGTGGCGCATCACCAGCAGCGAGCGTCACCGGTGAGAGCGCGAGCATGACCGGATTGAGCTCTTCAGCTCCGTACGTGTCGACGGCGCGGACGGCGTATCCGTCGACGTTGCTTCGATCGAAGCCGGGCACATCGATCCTGGCGACCACATCTCCGCCGAGCACACGGCCGAGTGCCTCCTCGAGCGGGACCAACTCGGTGCGCGGAGCGAGATGAGCACAAGCATCTCGAAAGGCGGCGTGAGCGACATCCTCGTCGACGACGTCGAGGAACTGCCGTTGCGTCATCCGTTGCCGTCCTCTCCGTAGCAGTGGATGGTGACCGGTGTGCCCTCGGCATAGCCTTCGGAAGAGGCGGGCACGACAACGAATCCGGTGGCTCCCGTGACCGATGAGAGGACCGATGATCCTGAGATGGAGATCGGTTCGACAAGCTCGCCGGTGATGAGGACCCGGGCGTAGTCGGTGCGGCCGACCTGTGAGATGAGTCGGCGAGCCAGCGGTCGTTTGGTGGTCCGGTACGGCCATTTGGGGGAGCGGCCGCCGAGCGAACGCACGACGGGACCGGCGAAGAAGTCGTAGGCGGCGAGGCACGCGACCGGGTTGCCCGGGAGGATCACAACACGGACACCGTTGATCGTCCCGACGCCCGTGGGCGCCGATGGTCGCATCGTAATGCCGTGGATCGTGAGAGTGCCAAGCTCGGCAACGAGCACCGGGACCCGATCCTCCGTTCCCACTGATGCCGCGCCGGCGGTAATGATGACGTCTGCCCGGTCGCGCCCCAGGGCCTCTTGCATTGTCTTCCGCTCATCGGGCAGCCGAAGGATTTCGGGGATGCCACCATCCCGCGCGACGAGTGCTGCGAGCATGGGGGAGTTGGAGTCGACGATGCTCGAACCTGTGGGCGACGCACCCGGCGGGAGGAGTTCGTCGCCGGAGACGATGATCCGAACGGTCGGCCGTCGCACCACCTCAACCGGGGTGTGACCAACGGAGGTGAGGAGGCCGACGTCCTGCGGGAGGAGGCGTCGCCCGGTCCGAAGAATCGTGTCGCCGGTCGCCACGTCCTCGCCCACGCGCCCGATGTTGCGCCCGACCGGAACGGCTGTTGCTACTTCGATGTACTGGCCCGACGTATTTGTGTCCTCTGCCTTCAGCACCGCGTCGGCAGCGTCGGGAACCGGCGCCCCTGTCATGATGCGGAGACACTCACCCGGTGTGATGGCGGCGTCAGGTCCTGTTCCCGGCATCGACGCACCAAGGACTCGAAGCGGGATCGGGTTGTACGGCGAAGCGCCATAGGTGTCTTCAGCCAGGACCGCGTATCCGTCCATCGT
>CBFDAN010000390.1:0-1940 GCA_965602815.1 uncultured bacterium | reverse complement strand
GTGTTGTGGTCGACGGTGTTGATGTCGAGCGTGGCGCCTGAAATCTCCTCAAACCGGGAGAACATCGCGCCGTAGGCGTTCTTCGTCAGCTCGTCGGAGGCGTTGGATCCCACTTTGATCGTTGTGCCTTCGAGGGCCATGGCGGCCTCGGTTGATTCAGTCGCCGCCGCCGCCGTGGTGGTGGTGTCAGCGGCGTCGTCGCCGCAAGCCGCCAGGAGACTTGGCATGACGAGGAGGCCGCCACCTGCGGCTGCTCCCTTGATCAGAGTCCGGCGGGTGATCCGTGGGCCACCGGATTCGTTCGGTGTCTCGGACTTGGCCATTCGCGCTCCTCCTAAGTCCATCTGCGGATTCGTGCCTGAACCGATTCAAACAGAATCCAACAGAGCGTGAACCTATTTGACCCGGATTCTCCGCCCGTGTCAAGTCGCAATCGACCTCCGACACCGGGAGACCCCAGCACTAGGGGCTTTCGACCCTATTCATCGGAATTCGTGCAGCAATGTGAGCATTTGGTGGAATATGTTGACTTGTTGGGATTCATGGTGCAATCTTGGGTTCATGGGTCATGCGCTCGCATTCATGGGCACGCCGGCGTACGGGGCCGACTACAACCCCGAGCAGTGGGACCGCGACGTTTGGGCGGAGGATCTCGTGCTCATGCGTGAGGCGAACATCAACCTCGTCAGCGTCGGCATCTTCTCGTGGGCTCACCTGGAGCCGCGCCCCGGAGTCCTCGATTTCGGCTGGCTCGATGACGTGCTAGACGGACTCGCCGAGGCCGGCATCGGCGCAAACCTCGCCAACGCCACGGCCTCTCCCCCACCGTGGTTCTCGCGGCTGTTTCCCGAGACGCTCCCGATGCTCAGCGACGGGACACGACTCTGGCCCGGATCGCGACAGGCCTATTGCCCGAGCTCACCCATCTACCGGGAGCATGCACTGGCGTTGACGACCGCGATCGCCGAGCACTACCAGGACCACCCGGCACTGGCGATGTGGCACGTGAACAACGAGATCGGCGGGCACAACGCACTGTGTTTCTGCGACGTGAGTGCGGAGGCATTCAGGGAGTGGCTTCGGGCGCGGTACGGTGATCCTGGCCGCCTCAACGAGGCCTGGGGAACATCGTTCTGGAGCCAGCGCTACTCCGGCTGGGATGACATCCTCCCTCCGCGCCAGGCGCCGTCGTTTAGGAACCCGACGCAGGAACTCGACTTCCACCGGTTCTCATCCGACGCCTGCCTGGAGGTCTACAGGGCGGAACGGGATGTGCTGCGCTCGATCACCCCGACCATTCCGATCACGACGAACTTCATGGTGAATAGGTTCAAGAAGAACCTCGACTATGCGTCGTGGGCGCCTGAAGTGGACATCGTCGCCAACGACCACTATCTCAACACGGCCGATCCGCTCGCCCACATCGAACTCGCCTTTGCAGCCGACGCGTCACGGTGCCTTGCCGTCGACACACCGTGGATGGTCATGGAACACTCGACGAGCGCCATGAACTGGCAGCCGCGCAACGTTGCGAAACAGCCGGGTGAGATGATCCGCAACAGTCTGCAGCACGTCGCCCGCGGTGCGGACGGCGTGATGTTCTTTCAATGGCGGGCGTCGAAGGCCGGGGCCGAGAAGTACCACTCAGGCATGGTTCCGCACGCCGGTACCGATACGAAGGTGTGGAGGGAAGCCGTTGAACTTGGTGCCATCCTCAACCGGCTCACCGGGGTGGTCGGCACCACGGTCACCGCCGACGTGGCTCTTGTCTTCGATTGGGAGTCATGGTGGGCGCTCGAGGGGGACGCACATCCATCAGTCGATGTGACCTACCTCGATCGTGTCCACGCGCTCTACCGGCCATTCTGGGAAGCGGGGATCACCGTGGACGTCATCCCGCCCGATCGTGACTTCTCTCCGTACCAACTCGTTGTTCTGCC
>CBFDAN010000389.1:0-1954 GCA_965602815.1 uncultured bacterium | reverse complement strand
ACGGCGTCGCCGATGTGCAGACCGGCACCTACCTCGAGATCGTGAAAGAGGAGTACCGCCTCTAGGAGGCACTCACGAATCGCGACTAGCCAACCTATCAATTGATAGGTACTATTGTTCCCGACAACACCGGCTCAATGCGGTCCTGACCAGCAACGTCACCATCCGCAGATCGACCAAGGAGGCACCGTGGCCAAGATCGTAAACTCGTGGAACGAATGGAGTCGCCTCCGACGCGTGATCGTGGGACGCGCCGACGGAACGATGATCCAGGCGCCAGAGCCGGCCATCGTGCGCGACTTCCCGGATGACGGATTCCCCGCCGGCACGTACGGGCCGATGCCCCAGGACATGGTTGACGCCGCGAATGAGCAGATGGACAACTTCGCAGCCGTGCTCGAGTCCCACGGCGTCGTCGTCGACCGCCCGGAGATCATGGATTGGTCCAGGGAGATCGAGACCCCCGACTGGAAGCAAGGTTCGCAGTTCGGTGTCATGCCGCCGCGAGACGTCTTGCTCACCGTCGGGTCCGAGATCCTCGAGGCGACGATGTCTCAGCGAGCCCGCTGGTTCGAGTACCTCGCGTATCGTCCGCTACTCCAGGAGTATTTCCAGCACGACCCTGACTTCCGTTGGGAGTCTGCACCGAAACCCCGGCTCACAGATGCCTCATACCACGGCGGCCCCGAGTTCTGGCACGAGTTCGAGTCGCTCGACGAAGAGGACGCCATCGAGCAATTCACAATGAACCGCCGATGGAACCTCACTGAAGAGGAGCCGCTCTTCGACGCGGCCGACGTCGGACGCTTCGGCAAGGACCTCTTCGTCTACCACTCCGCAGTCACGAACGCAGCAGGCATCGACTGGCTCACCCGCCACTTCTCCGACCACCGTGTGCACGTCGCTCGGTTCCGAGAATCTCATCCGATCCATCTCGACGCCACGTTCGTGCCCCTACGACCCGGGCTGGCGCTGAGCAACCGCAAGCGAGTCCCCCTCGAAGACGACATGGTCAGACTGTTCGAGATCAACGACTGGGAGATCGTCCCGTGCGCCGAACCTGCGCTCGACGAGCCGCCGCCGCTCTGCTACTGCAGCGTGTGGCTCTCCATGAACACACTTCTTCTCGACGAGAAGACGATCTTCGTCGAGGAGCAAGAGAAGGCCCAGCAACAGCAACTCTACGAGCTTGGTTTCGAGGTCATCCCGATTCCCTTCTGGGCGGTCGGGCCTTTCGGGGGCGGCCTGCATTGCGCAACGGCCGACGTGTACCGAGACGGAGACATGGAGGACTACTTCCCGAAGCAAGTCCCCGGCTACTAGGCACCCATCAGAGTCAACGAACCGGCCAACAACGAGAGAAACGGAGCCACCACATGGCACAGCGTCGAGTGATCATCATCGGAGCCGCAGGCCGCGACTTCCACAACTTCAACACCCGCTACCGGGACGACGAGACGGTCAAGGTCGTTGCATTCACCGCAGAACAGATTCCCGGGATCGACGACCGGACGTATCCCGCCGAGCTCGCCGGGCCCCTCTATCCGGACGGCATTCCGATCTACCCCGAGGAGCGCCTCGCGGAGCTGATCAAGGAACTCAATGCCGACGAGTGCGCCTTCTCGTACAGCGATATCTCATACACCCATGTGATGCGGGTTGATGCCATCGTCGCCGCGGCAGGAGCGTCGTTCACACTCCTCGGCCCGGCCGACACGATGGTGAAGAGCACGAAGCCGATGATCTCGGTCTGTGCCGTGCGCACCGGCTCAGGCAAGAGCCAGACGACCCGACGGGTGATCGAGATCCTGCTGGAATCTGGGCTAAAGCCGGTCGCCATCCGTCACCCGATGCCGTACGGCGATCTGGTCGCTCAGAAGGTTCAGCGTTTCGCGGAGCTCTCCGACCTCAAGAAGCACGACTGCACCATCGAGGAGATGGAGGAGTACGAGCC
>CBFDAN010000388.1:0-1961 GCA_965602815.1 uncultured bacterium | reverse complement strand
ACATCGCCGACGAACTCGGGATGGATGCCATCGAGTTCCGCCGATTGAACTGGACAGGCGTCGGCGACCCGCTCGACATCGCTCCGCAACTTGGAGAGGGTGACCAAGATGCCAGCGTGATGCCGGTGGTCACATCGAGCGGCCTCGAGGAAGCCGTCGCCCAGGGACAGCGGGCGATCGACTGGGAGCGACGCACCGACCCCGAGTGGAGGAAGCCGATTGACAAGCCGAGCATCCGACGCGGCCTCGGGTTTGCGATGGCGATGCATGGCACAGCCATCCCCGGCCTCGATATGGGCGGGGCAAGTCTCAAGATCAACGACGATGGGTCGTTCAACCTGCTCGTGGGCGCAACCGACCTTGGCACGGGGTCTGACACGGTTCTGGCGCAGATTGCCGCAGAGGTGGTCGGCGTGGCGACCAACGACATCATCGTCTACTCATCCGATACCGACATGACCCCATTCGATGTTGGGGCCTACGCCTCGAGCACGACCTACATCTCCGGGATGGCCACCAAACGTGCCGCCGAGCAGGTTCGGAGTCAGATCGTTGCTCGTGCGGCGCTCATGCTCGATGTCGACGCCGATTCGATCGATCTCCACGACGGAGCGGCGTGGTCGGAGGACGGGCAGTCGGTGACGCTGGAGACGATCGCACTCTCGACGCTTCACCAGGAGGGTCAGCACCAGATCATGGCCGATGCGTCGTATGTCTCTCCCGAATCACCTCCCCCGTACGCGGCCCAGTTCGCCGAAGTCGAGGTCGACATCGAGACCGGGCAGGTGACCGTCAATCAGCTTGTTATGGCCGTTGACTGCGGCGTTCCCATCAATCCGGTCACCGCTTCCGGGCAAGTCGAGGGTGGGATGGTGCAGGCGCTCGGCTACGGGCACTGCGAGGAGATGGTGTATGACGACGACGGGCGCATGGTGAACGCCCAGTTCGGACCGTACAAGATCTATCGGTCCGATGAGATGCCTCGGGTCGAAGCCATCCTCGTTCAGACGATGGAGCCGAGCGGACCATTCGGAGCCAAGGCGATCGCCGAGATCCCGAAAGATGCGGTTGCGCCGGCAATGCGCAACGCGATCGCGAACGCCACCGGGGTCCGGATCGCCGACATCCCGTTCACCCCAGAGCGGGTGTGGCGAGCGCTCCAGGACGCGTGAAAGCCGCGGACCACCGCACGCTCCTCGCGGAGCTTTCTGTCGCCGTCGGTCGGGCACGACCGGTGGTCGTCGCAACGATTGTCGACACGGCCCGGTCGGTCCCGCGCCACGCCGGCGCGAAAATGCTGGTCTACGGGGACAGCAGCACCTCGGGGACGATCGGGGGCGGCCAGGTCGAGGCACTGATTCGGGCCGATGCTCTCGACGCCCTCAATGATGGAACGACCCGCCTGAAGCAGTACACCCTCGAAGATCCGGAGCGGGGCGACCCCGGGATCTGCGGCGGAACCATGACCGTCTCACTGGAGCCCTACATGCCACCACACACTGTCTTTGTCATCGGGTGCGGCCACGTTGGTCGAGCCGTAATCGATCTTGCTCACTGGCTCGGATATCGCACCGCAGCGACCGACGACCGCGCCGAACTCGTCACCGAAGAGTCGATGCCGAACGCGGAAATCCGGCTTGTGGGAAGCGTGGAGGAGGCGCTTGCTGCTGAGCCAGTCCATGAGAACACATCGATCGTGGTCGTCACGAGAAGTCACGCAATGGATGTCGAGATCGTCCCCCTGCTGCTCGCAACACCGGCGAGATACGTCGGGGTCATGGGGAGCACCCGGCGGTGGGAAGCGACCCGGGAACGACTCATCGAATCCAGCGTTTTGGCCGGTGACATTGAACGAGTTCACGTTCCGATCGGGATCGATATCGGCGCCGAGACTGTCGAAGAGATCGCCGTATCGATCATGTCCGAAGTCATCGCGGCGGCTGCCGCGGAGGCGCCGTGAT
>CBFDAN010000387.1:0-1963 GCA_965602815.1 uncultured bacterium | reverse complement strand
ACATGCCACTCGTCCGGATACGCATCGATGACGTTGCCCAGATACTGCTGGATGCCGCCCGGCTTCGGGGGGTAGTCGTTCGTGATGAGGAGCAGGCGCATCGTCAATCTCCGAGATGTGCGGCGACGTTGTAGGACGAGATCCGAGGTCCCGATCCGCCGAAGATGATCTCGCTGTGAGAGGTATTGCGGGGAATGGGGAGGACATCACGGTTCGAGAACGGGATGCCGAGGAGACGCGCAACGTAGGCTCGGGTGACACCGCCGTGGGTGAACACGCCGACGGTGCCGGCCCCGTTGGCGGCAAGTTTGGCCGCTGCGGATTCGAACCGTTCCCCCGCACCGGCGAAGCTCTCGCCGGTGCGCCCGCGCGGTTCGTCACGACCCTCTTCGAATATCCTGCGGAACGCCTCCGGGTCGGCATCGCGAGCCTCGGCGCCGGTCAGTCCCTCCCACTCTCCGAAGTTCAGTTCCGCCAGGTCGTCGACGATCTGCACCGCCTCGCTGTCCCTGGCAACGGCAACGGCCGTGTCGCGTGCCCGTGCGGACGGAGACGAGGCAAATGCGTCGTACGCACCGCCAACCTGGGCAAGTGCGAGGGCCTGGCGCCGCCCTTCATCGGAGAGTGGCGATTCGCCTCTCCCCCACCAGCGGCGCTCGAGATTCGCCACCGTCTGACCGTGGCGGATGAACCGGAGCCGGGTACCCGACGGGCGAGCAGCATCTCCTTCGAGGTGCAGGTCGTCGTTGAGCGAAGACACCTCGGCCCGGTCTCCCGACAGACGAATCGTCGTCAGAGAGGCGTTTGATGGGACAAGCATCGCCGACTGATCGACAGCGCCAATGAGTGAGCCGACGATTGTCTGGATCACACCGCCGTGTGTGACCGCAATCGCCTCCTCACCGTCGTCGATTCGGGCGATGAGTATGTCGAACGCGCCGCGAACACGGTCGGTGAACTCTGAAAACCGCTCGCCTCCCTCCGGCTGGAAATCACCGGAGCCGAATCGTTCGCTCTGAATGTCGGGATACCGGCGACGGATCTCTTCGGGACGCATCCCGTCCCACATGCCGAGATCGAATTCACGCCACTCGGCAAGAGGTTCGCCGTCGCCAATCGACGCTCCCGTCGTCCGGGTCCGGTTGAGATCGGATGTCACCAGCAGAGCTGGGTCGCGCCCGGCCATACGACGGCCGAGGCGCTCGACTTGGTGCCGCCCACGGTTGCTCAGCGGCGAGTCAGATTGGCCCTGCCAACGTCCCGAGACGTTGCTGACGGTCTCGCCATGGCGAACGAGCGTGATGGTGCGAGCCAGAGAATCCCCTGCGTGGATCCCCTTAGGGTAGGACGCCGCCGCGTTTCGGTCGTCCGCGCTCCGATCGCCCGAAACGGACCACGGACCACGACGGTCTCCTAGAACAACCCGTACGTCACAAACGCCGATGCGAAGATCAGAGAGACAATCGTCATCACCTTGATGACAATGTTCATCGCTGGACCCGAGGTGTCCTTGAACGGATCGCCAACCGTGTCACCCACGACCGCTGCCTTGTGGGCATCCGAACCCTTGCCACCGAAGGCGCCAGCCTCGATGAACTTTTTGGCGTTGTCCCAGGCACCACCGGCGTTCGCCATGTAGATGGCCAACAGGAAGCCTGAGATCAGGGCCCCGGCGAGCAAGCCTCCAAGCATCTCAAGACTGACGAAGCCGACGATCAGCGGCAAGGCGACAGCCATGGCACCCGGGAGAATCATCTCTCGAAGGGCCGCTTGCGTGGAAATGTCAACGCATTTCTCGTACTCCGGCTTGGCGTCGGGATCCCCTTCACGCAGTCCGGGAATCTCACGGAACTGGCGGCGGACTTCCTCGATCATCTGGTTCGCTGCACGGCCGACCGCCTGGATCGTCTGTGCTGCAAACAGATACGGGAACATCCCGCCGATGAAGATGCCCACGATCACC
>CBFDAN010000386.1:0-1970 GCA_965602815.1 uncultured bacterium | reverse complement strand
ACCCCAAGCCGTGTTCGATCGGAGGGACTGATCGCTACGCTGGCGGCATGTATGAACATGCAGAGGCCGCAGTTGAGGGCGCACTTGCTGCGGGGGCCACCTACGCCGATGCCCGCGTGGTGGTGTCGAAGCAGGAAGGGATCGACGTGCAGAACCAGGCGGTTCAATCGCTCGACCGCACTGAGCGGGCGGGGGTTGGGGTGCGCGCGCTTGTCGCCTCTTCCTGGGGATTCTTCGGCACCGCCGATCTGACGCTGCGAGCGGCGGCGGCCGCTGGTGAACGCGCCGCCGAGATCGCCCGAGCGAGCGCGGTTGTCCCCGGCGATCCGATGCAGTTCGCCGATGTCGACGTCGTGCAAGCCACGTATGAGACGCCGTACGTCGAAGACCCATTCTCGGTCCCAATGTCCGAGAAAGTAGATCTGCTCGTCGGCGTCACAAAGACGATGCAGGAGGTCGATGGCATCGCGATTGCCACGGGCAACCTCACGTTCTACGACACCAACAAATGGTTCGCCTCTTCCCAGGGACATCGCATCCATCAGCATCTCGTCGAGTCCGGCGGCGGCTTCGACGCCACGGCGCTCGGTGAACGAGAGAGCCAACGCCGTTCCTATCCGCAGTCGTTCGGTCAGTACGAGTCCGGCGGCTACGAAGCGATCCGCAGGTGGGACTACGCGGGTAATGCCGGTCGGATCGCCGAAGAGGCAGCCGCGCTGCTGACAGCCGACGAACTGGAGGAGCGGGAGACCGACCTCATCTTGGAAGGGTCCCAGCTTGCGCTGCAGATCCACGAATCAGTGGGGCACGCGATCGAACTTGACCGGATTCTCGGCTGGGAAGCCGCCTTCGCTGGAACATCACACCTCGAACTCGAGAACCTCGGGACGTTCAAGTTCGGGTCCAACCTCATGAACATCACGGCTGACGCCACACTCCCCGGCGCGCTCGGCACATTCGGCTACGACGACGAGGGGACACCGGCACAGCGGGTGGACATCGTGAAGAATGGGATCTGGCTCGGCGTTCTCTCCGGCCGCGACTCCGCAGCAATCGCTGGACTACCGCCGGGCGGAATGGTCCGCAGCGACGGGTACAACCGCCTGCCGATGGTTCGCATGACCAATGTCGGGATCCTGCCCGGCGATTCTTCGCTCGAAGAGATCATCGCCGATACGAAGGACGGCGTGTACATGGCAACGAACCGATCCTGGTCGATCGACGACAAACGCCTGAACTTTCAGTTCGGGACCGAAATCGCCTGGGAAGTCAAAGACGGCAAGCTGGGTCGCATGCTCAAGAACCCGACCTACACCGGGATCGGGCCCGTGTTCTGGGGGAGTCTCGACCGGCTCGCCGGCGGTGACGAGTGGATCCATTGGGGAACGCCGAACTGCGGCAAGGGACAACCGATGCAGGTCGCGCACACCGGACATTCGGCTGCGCCGGCGAGATTCAAGAACGTGCGAGTGGGGGTGCGCGGGTGAGCCGGTCCGGAGACCTCACCGAGCAGGTGCTCCATCTGGTCGACGACCACGCGGAGGCCGAAGTTGTCGCATCGGAAGGCAACTTGGCGCTGACGAGATTCGCCAACTCATTCATTCACCAGAACGTCGCCGAGGTGGGAGAGGCCGTCAGCCTGCGGGTCGCCGTCGACGGACGAGTCGCATCAGCTCGAACGACATCGACCAGCACGGAATCGCTGGAGGCATTCGTCGAGGCAGCGCTCGAGACGGCGGTGTTGCAGCCCGTCGACGCCGACTGGCCTGGGCTTGCTCCGCCGTCGGTGGTTGCCTCGGTCGAACACGCTGATGATGCAACGTACGACGCGTCGCCCGGCGCTCGGGCCGATCTTGTTCGGGCATTCGTGGATGCCGGGAACGGGTTGCTTGGTGCCGGCTACTGCCAGACCGAGGGCCGAACGGAAGCCTTCGCCAATTCGGCCGGACAATCGGTGTCGAGGCGGTCTA
>CBFDAN010000385.1:0-1974 GCA_965602815.1 uncultured bacterium | reverse complement strand
TCGGTCGTCGGATTCATGATCCGCGTGTAGATGTTGCCGAACTCCTCGAGGGCGAAGAGCTTGGCGCCGTGTTCGGAGTCGTCGAACGTGTACGACGTCGTCTGGTAGATGGGAACCGCCCGCGCATTGGTGCCCGGCGCTGGTTCCTGCCCTGCGTGGACTTGCAGTGTTTCGTATCGGTAGTTGCTCATCGTTCCCTCCCTGGGATTGGCGAAGGTGGCCGGTTGGGGAGGGTCGTCCAACAAAAACGATCCGCCCCGTTGCCGGTGCGGATCCTTCGTTGGTTCAGTTGATGGTCGGTGCTACGCGACGACTCCACACGGCTTCGTATGTGCCATGGGCATCATCATGGTGGTGCGTGCAGCGGTCATTGCCGAGGGAAGGTAGTGTTGGCGTCGACCGCGCGTCAAGGGTTGCGGCGAGAAAGCCCGCTCAGCCGGGCTCAACAAGAGCGCCGATTACGGCTGCCGTTGCGTCGATGATGATGCGCTGCTGATCCTCCCGAGTGATCGTTGCCGGGTTGTCGCCGCGCTGGGCGCCGTACCAGCCGAAGTAGGCATGGTTCCCTCCTTCGATCGCGACGAACGCAGTGCTCGAAGGGAGCCGGGCCCGGGAATCCTCGATGTCGGTGACCTTGGTGAGACCATCGAGTGTGCCGAAGATCGATGTGGTCTCACCGTTCCAGGACGAAAGATCCACGCCGTCCTCGGGATAGGACGCCCACAGCGCGAGGCCGTCAATCGACTCGGGATGGTTCGAGGTGTATCGCGCCGCCATGACACCTCCGAGTGAATGCCCGGCGATCACCCAGTCGGTGACTTCGGGATGGTCCTCGATGACGCCGTCGGCGCGATTGCTGCCGAGGATCGCGAGGCTGAGGGGCATCGGAACAATCGCGACGAACGCCCCATCGTTCGCGAGCGCGTGAGCAGCCGGTGCATAGGAGTGTGGCTCCACGAACGCCCCGGGGTAGATGATGAGGCCGGTTGATGTTGCGTCGACCGGTGTGAACGTGATCGGTCGATCGTCTACGACGGTAACGGTCTCGGTCGAGTCCATCGCAGCAAGTGCCTCAGGCATCGGCCCTTTTGTCAGGATCGGGGGGACGACCATGATCGTCGCAACGATCAGCACTACGAGGACGCCGAGCGCGATGCCGGTGATCACAAGTGGCCGGCGCATCTGCCGTCTCCTTCGCGTTGTCCGTTCGGTCAGGTTGTACCCATTGTGGCGCGTCGGATCCAGTGTGGAATCCGACCACGTGTCAAGCCTTGGCGGCCTCGAATCTCCGCAGGGTGACTTCGCGCGCTTCGGCGTGGTTGATCATCGGGTATGGGTAGTCCTCGCCGAGGTCGACACCGGCTGCTGCCGTTTCGAGCGGGCGCTCCCAGGGTGCATGAACAGCCGGGGCGTCGAGCGACGCGAGCTCCGGAACGTGCCGCCGGATGTATGCGCCTTCGGGATCGAAACGCCGGCTCTGGGCCACGGGATTCATGATCCGGAAATAGGGAGCGGCGTCCGCTCCGGTGCCGGCCACCCATTGCCAGTTGCCGACATTCTGCGCCGTATCGGCGTCGATCAGGAGACGACGGAAGTGGCGTTCGCCGACCCTCCAGTCGATGCCGAGATCCTTCACGAGGAACGAAGCGGCGATCATGCGCACGCGCCCATGCATCCACCCTTCGGCGCGAAGCTGCCGCATTCCGGCGTCGACGATCGGATAGCCGGTACGACCATCCTTCCACGCCCGGACGGCCCTGTCGTCGTCGGCCCAGACTATTGAGCCGAGGTCCTGGCGGAAGGCGTGATCGGTCGTGTGAGGAGCGTGGAAGAGGACCTGGGCATAGAAGTCTCGCCACGCCAGCTGGCGGACAAATGCCTGCCGGCCAGCGGTCGCGGTGCCGACTTGCTCGGCCACGGTGCGGGCAGCGACAGTCCCGAACTTTAGGTCGGCCGAGAGATGTGACGTGCGAT
>CBFDAN010000384.1:0-1976 GCA_965602815.1 uncultured bacterium | reverse complement strand
GGTCGCCCCGTGATCGGAGCGATGGTCGCACTTGCGTCCGAGACCGATTTCGTCGCCAAGAGTGATGAATTCCAGCAGGTCGCCAACGACCTCGCGATGCACGTTGCAGCTGCTCGACCGCAGTGGATCAACCGCGATGACGTTCCGGACGACATCGTCGCAGAGGAGAAGCGACTCATCGCCGCACAAGCCGTCAACGAGGGCAAGCCGGAGAACATCGTTGAACGTATCGTTGACGGTCGCATCAACAGCTTCTACGAGGACAACGTGCTGTACGACCAGGTCTTCATCAGGACCGAGGTCTTCGATGGCACCGTCGACGAGTTGGTGAAGCAACTTGCCTCCAAGATGGGCGAGAACATCGGCATCACCCACGTGGCGAGGCTCGCGGTCGGCGAGGAAGGCTGATGCGAAGGGTCGTTCTCAAGCTCTCCGGAGAAGCGTTCGCGGATCCAGCGACACGCTACGGGATCGACCCGACCATCGTCGCGCGGGTGGCTGAGGAGATCGCGCTCGTCCACAGCGAGGGCTACGAGATCGGCATCGTCGTGGGCGGAGGCAACATCTTCCGGGGGGTATCGACGGCTGCCGGGGGCATGGACCGGGCGAATGCCGACTACATGGGCATGCTCGCAACGGTGATCAACGCTCTTGCGCTTCGCGATGCCCTCGAGCGGGCGGGATCGCCCGCACGGGTCCAGACGGCGATCACGATCCAGCAGGTCGCAGAGCCGTACATCAGGCTGAAGGCCATTCGGCACTTCGAGAAGGGGCGCGTCGTCATCTTCGCCGGAGGTACCGGGAATCCGTTCTTCACCACAGACACCACTGCTGCGCTGCGCGGCGCCGAGATCGGTGCCGCCGCGGTGCTCAAGGCCACGAAGGTCGATGGGGTGTACGACTCCGATCCGGTGACGAACCCCGACGCAGTGCTCCTCACCGATGTCACCTACATGGATGCGATCCAGCGTCAGCTTGGGGTGATGGACGCCACCGCCATTACGATGTGCATGGACAACAACCTTCCAATACGCGTGTTCAACATGAACCGCCCAGGCGAGATCGTCAGAGCCGTACGCGGGGAGGATGTCGGAACGCTGGTTCGTTGAGGAGGCGCCGTGATCGACGAAGTGCTCAAAGATGCCGACCACAAGATGGATCAGGCGGTCGTCCACACGACCCAAGAGTTCGGTGGAATCCGAACCGGCCGTGCCAATCCTGGGCTCCTGAATCGAATCACCGTCGACTACTACGGAACGCAGACCCAGCTCCAGCAGATCGCAGGGTTCTCCGTGCCGGAGGCTCGGCTCCTGGTGATTCAACCGTATGACAAGACGGCGATCCCGGCGATCGAACGTGCCATTCAGGAGGCCGATCTCGGTCTCAACCCGTCGAACGACGGGAACCTGATCCGGCTCGCCTTTCCATCCCTCACCGAAGAACGGCGCAGGGAATTGATCCGGCTCGTTCGGCACCTTGCCGAAGACGGTCGCGTTGCGATTCGCAATGTTCGACGGCACTGCAAGGACCATCTCGAATCGGAAGACGTCTCCGAGGACGACATCCGCCGGGCGGAGAAAGTGCTCCAGGAAATGACCGATGAGCACATAGACCGTCTCGACGAGATCCTCCGGGCCAAAGAAGAAGAACTCCTCGAGGTCTGACGGAGGCCGCCCAATGCGCACCGATGATGACCCGATTTCGGACGACGACGCGACCTCGACGTCGTCGCAGGGTGACGGGGTCTTCGAAGCCGAACCGGCGCAGCCAGATGCTGCGCTCGAACCCCATTCCGAAGTACTGTCAGGGGTTATGGACGAACACGATTCCGATTCAACCGGCGAACTCGAGCTGCCGGGATTGAACGACGACCTCGAGCCTCAGCCGGCGAACTCTGATCCAGGATTCGATGGATGGCTTGATGACAACCAGGTTGCTGGGTCCGGCGATGACCCGTACGCGGCGCTCGCTGACGA
>CBFDAN010000383.1:0-1978 GCA_965602815.1 uncultured bacterium | reverse complement strand
CAGAATCGATGTCGATTGGATAGGCGCCTGTGGCTTCGGTCAATTCAGTGCCGGATCGCGCGACCTCGTTGAATCTCAGCGAACCTCCAGCGGGGCTTTCGTTGATGTAGAGCGCGGCGGGATTTGTCCCGCCGGCGAAATAGAGATCTTGTTTGCGATCGTCGTTGCAGTCGAACGCGGCGACACCGCCACCGACGAAGTAGGTCCAATCGCCATCGTAGGCGTGATCAACCCCCGCGGCCTGGGCTTCGTTGACGAAACGCGGAGCTCCCAGTGCCTCCGTTGGGGTGGCTGGCCCGCCCGAAGTCAGCATCATGGCGGCGCCGACGCCCACCGCCGCGACGATGGCAATGACCGCAGTGATGAGCCAACCCTTCTTGCTCACGTCGTTGCCCTTCGCCGGCTGTCGTCGTTCATCCGGTCGTGGCTCCGTAGTAGGCCTGTGCAAGCTCCCATGCCGCAGCACCAACCTCTGCACCGATGATGCGTCCGGCGAAGTCGTCGGCTCGCACGTGAATCCCTCCATACAGCCGCGACACACCTGCCTGATCTGCAGCGTCCCGGTAGGTGGCCCACTGGAGCGTGATGCCGTCTGCTGTCCCGGCCTCGAACTCGAGTGCGTCGGGTGCGATCGTCCACTCGCCGAGGCCGCCGGGAAAGAACTCGGTGCCGGTGATCCCGGTCAGAACCTCCGCGGATGCCCGACTGAACGTGCTGTGTCCCGAGACGTATCCGGGGAAAGCGGGTGTCACGAACGTCGGTGCCTGGTACGGGACCCAGTCGACAGCGAGAATCCACGTGACCCCGCCGATCTCGGTCTCCGGCTCCGGCGGATTGCCGGCGTACGAAAGCACGGCGATCTCCCCCACGTGGCCGGCGAGCGCCGCATGTCGTTCGCCCGCCGCGGCAGATTCCGCCGTGATCACCTCAACAAGTCCGGATTGGAGCGGCAGTCCGTCCTCGTGATACGACGGCCCGTCGGGATCACTCGACTGTCCGTTGCCCCCCATCCAGCGAATCATCGAGATCGGCCTGATGTAGTCGTAGTAACCCTTCGTCCCCCACGCCGCGATCGCCGCGTCATGATTCGCTGCGTTGAGCGCCAGATACAGCTTGACATCCCATTCGAGCGCGTTGACGACATCGCCGGTTCCGCCGATGCGCAAATCACCCCCGAGTTCTTCCGTGACGACGTTGGCCATCGTGTTCCAGTGACCGGGTGGTGTCTCGGAGTCGGGGCCATCGGCCCAGAATTCAGCCACCGTGCGGCCGAAGTCTCCTTCGTTGACGACGCTCGGTTCGTAGGGTGCCCCGCTGGCAGGATTGGCGGCGTAGCCCGTGCCGTCGTTCGTACCGAGGGGGTTGTTCCCGATCGTGGCCGGCGAGATATCGACCATGGTTCCCTGGGTCGGATCCAGCACGCTGCTGAATGCGACCACCTCGACGGCAGCGTCCTTGTATTCCTGGTCGGTCTCAGGATTGTGGACATACGGAGGGTCACCCGGATCGATTGGCACCCCGGTCTCGCCGGCGGGTGGAAGCGCAAAACCGACGACATACCCCCAGTGGGGATCGATCGACTCCTGGACACCATTCTCCAGCGGAACGCCGTTCTGCGAGATCATGTTCTCGATCTGGAGCGGTTGCCATCGGTTCGGGTCGACCAGCGTTGCTCCTGATGCTTCGACAGTGAGTGCCGCGTTCACCGGGTCGTAGCCGGGCGAGGCGTACCCCTCGGCTTCGTTGGATCCATCGATCGCCCCAGCTTCCAGGATCACGTCTGCGATCCGATTCCCGAGAGCGGCAGGGGTGTCGCCCTCGGTTGTGGTCACATCGATCGGGTAGCAAAGATCCTGCATGAGCCGATCGAACTCGGGGATCGTCTCGGTTGCACCGATTGAGTTGATGTAACGCGCTTCGAGCACCCGGAACGCGGCGTAGCTGATCGCTTCCGCTCGCGCCGATTCCACATCAGATG
>CBFDAN010000382.1:0-1981 GCA_965602815.1 uncultured bacterium | reverse complement strand
CAGCCGGCAACGTGACCGGCGTGGACCTCCTCACCGTCGAGCCGTCGGAGGTCATTCCCAGCTCGGCCACGCCCGTGAATTCTACGGTGCCCCGCCACCCCATCTACTCGCGCCCGCTTCTGTCGGCTCATATGGGTGGCGATGCCGCGGCAGTGTTGGTCCGGTGTCCTCACTCGGGTGGCCAGGACGTAGCTCCTGCTAACTCTCGAATGGCCCGACGGTTGTCCGTCGGGCCATTCGAGGTTTGCGATCTCGAGTCCTGATCGGGCTTCGTCCTACAGCTTGCCGACGACGTGGGCGACCACCTGTGACATCTGGTCGTGGGGACTGAACTCGATCATCCTGACCGCTTCCTCGACCACGACGGTGTGACCGGAAGGCCAGTAGTAGATCTCGCCCGCGCCGACGACTTCTTCGGTTCCGTCCTCGTAGTTCACGCGGATGCTGCCCTCGATGACGAACCCCCAGTGCGGGCACTGACAATGGTCCCCTTCTAGACCCTCGAGCAGGGGGCCGAAGTCGAGGCCGGTTGGGTATTGCATGTACGCACTGGTCATCCCGCCCCAGTCCTGGCCTCGGATCATCTCTCCAAGAGCCTCGTGGGCGATCGGGAGGTTGTTGATGTTGCTTCTCATTCTTGGTGTCTCCTTGCGACGTCTACAGGCATTGTGTTCGAATAGGTGCTCGTTGCGCGATCGTGTCGACCTCCGGTGAACTGGTCAGCGGGTCGGCGGTTCAGGACCAGCGGATTCGGTTGTGCCAGCGGTTGGCGTCGCCCTCAGCTGATCAGCCGATACGTCCGCAGGTCTAGGTCGCCGTCTACCAACTCGGGCATAGCAGCAATGGCTGCCTGAACGTGCGGCGTATTCATATGGGCGTCGAGCGCATCGCCGTCCCGATACTCCTCGATGAATGTGAAGTCTCTCTCGTCGTCGAGACTCGCTAGCAGCTGATAGCTGATGTTGCCGGGTTCAGCTCGCGTCGGCTCTACCAGACCCATGAGCGCTTCCCCCAGCGCCGCTCCTTTTCCTTCCTGGGCACGCAGGTGTGCAATGGCTCGCAGTGTCATGTGGCTCCTTCCAAGCTCTCGAGCTGACCCTACGCAGTTCTCCGCGGAGGCGGGCTAGTTTCCAACTGGCCGTGCCGTGGCTCTCCCAACTGCTGTGCAATACGTCAATGAAGCCATGGCGGATCGTGTCCAAGATGTCTCACAACGAGTCCCCTCGCCATGGGCCGACACGCCCATGTGAGGATATGTGCGGTTGGTACTGGCTGTTGTGCGGGAGATCAGCCGTCGATGTCGATGATGGCGGCGGCCACAGATTCGAGGTCTGATCCGACGATACCGGGGGTTTCGCTGGCCCGTGACAGGACCATGCCGGGCCGGGCAACAAATGCGGCCGTCGCTCCGGCTCGAATCGCTCCGGTGACATCCCAGTCGTGGGCGGCCACAAGACGCATCCCGTTGATGTCGATGCCGAGGCGTTTGGCACCCGATCGATAGGTGTCGGGGTGCGGCTTGAACTTGCGGACCGGATCGATGGACATCGTCATGTCGAACAAGTCGATGACCTCGGCGTTGGCGAGTTGATCAATGAGAAGATGCGGTGGTGAGTTCGCCAACGTCGCGACACGGAAGCCATGGTCGCGGAGTCGAGTGATCGCCGGGCGCACATCGGGATGTGGTGGCAGATGGCGCATCCCGTCCACAACATGCGCTGCATCAGCCTCCGACAGATCGATCCCAGCCTTCAAGGCGACAAGCTGCAATGCGTCTACACCAAGCACATCGAACGGCACATACCTGTCCGTCACTGTGGCAACCAGCGAATGACGAAGCAGTTGGCCGAACCACGCAGCGAGCAGGTCAGCGGACCCGAACGCAACGTCGAATCGTGGCCGCATCGCTTGCAGATCGAGCAATGTCTCGTTGACATCGAACACGATCGTCTTCATTCGCCACCGCTCCACAACAGATGAT
>CBFDAN010000381.1:0-1985 GCA_965602815.1 uncultured bacterium | reverse complement strand
CGCTCGACGAGATGATCCATGCTGCACGCGTGGGAGCCGATTTCGAGGTGATTCGCAAGCCGGAAGGCGAGACGATCCAGAACATCATCCACACGCGGTCGGCGGCCGCCGACGTGGTCTTCCTCGGCATGAAGCAGATCAAACTCGACGAGGCCGAGGGGCAGGTCGATCGCCTTCTCGACCTGATGAGCGGACTGCAGACCGTGCTGCTCGTGCGCAACTCCGGCCCGTTTCAGGGTCAGCTCCTCGGCGTGCAACCGACGAGTTCACCGCTCAGCTAGCCCGATCGGGTCCCGCCTGCCAAGATTCCGTCTCCGGCGTTCGCAACGTAGCTCCCTATCATCGGGCGATATGCACTACGACCTCACGACGCTGCCGAACGGGCTGCGGATCATCTCCCAGGACATGCCCTCGCTGCGATCGCTTTCAGTTGGGGCGTGGGTCGACACGGGAAGTCGAGACGAAACACCACTCGAGGCCGGGGCCAGCCACTTCCTCGAGCACCTGCTCTTCAAGGGCTCGGACGAATGGTCGGCGCGGCGTATCAGCGAAGCGTTCGACGCCATCGGCGCGCGGCACAACGCATTCACCTCGAAGGAGTACACCTGCTACTGGGCACGCCTCCGGGATGCAGACCTCGACCTCGGCGTGGAGATCCTCGGCGAGATGGTCCAACGGCCTGCGTTCCGACAGGCGGAGATCGACAACGAACGCGGCGTTGTCCTCGAAGAGATCAACATGAACGAGGACGACCCCACCGACGTCGCTCACGAGCAGTTCATCACCGCGCTGTGGAAGCAGCACCCCCTGGCACCTCCGATCCTCGGCACCCGGGATTCGATCACAACAATGTCGCGAGAGGCCATTCACGGCTACTGGGCGAGGCGCTACTCCCCGGAGTCAACGGTGATCGCCGCCGCTGGACGAATCGAGCATGAGCACCTGGTTGACGTTGTCGCCGGCGCATTTGGTGAGTGGCAGGGTGCGGAGACCGGACGTGCACTCTTCGTGCCCGATCCTGCGCCGCGGGTGTCCGTTCGACATCGGGATACCGAGCAGGCCCATCTCATTCTCGGCGGGCCGAGCATGACACGCGACGACGATCGCCGCTATGCCCTGATCATCGCGGATCACGTCCTTGGTGGTGGTATGTCGAGCCGACTGTTCCGCGAGATTCGTGAGAAGCGCGGTCTCGCGTACGCCGTTCATGCATTCCGGATGCCGTTCACCGATGCGGGCGCGAATGCGGTCTACGTCGGAACGACGCCGTCGCAGACTGCAGAGGTCTTGAAACTCGTGCGCGGAGAGATGGACAAGTTCATGGAGTCCGGCGTCACCACTGGAGAGCTCGAGCGGGCGAAAGGTCACGTTCAGGGGTCCCTTGCCATATCGCTCGAGGATGCCGACGGACGTATGAACCGACTCGGCCGCAACGAGATCACCGGCCTCGATCACAAGTCAGTCGACGAGATTGTCGCGAGGGTCGACGCCATCACCCCGGAGGAAGTCATCGAGGTCGCACGTGCCGCCTACGGGGGACCGTACGTCATCGGAGCAACCGGACCGTTCGAGGACGCCGATCTCGAGGAGTCTGTCAGATGATCGTCGCGGTGTCGGGAGCGGGCGGCAGGATGGGGAGCCTGGTTGCACAGACCGTCGCGGATGCGACCGACATGGACCTCGGTCCGCTCTACGACCCCCGAGATGCCGGGTCGATCGTTGCCGGAGTCACGATCGGTAATGATCCCGCCGCACTGGGGGACGCTGACGTTGTTGTCGAATTCACCGAACCGGATGTGGTCATGGGCAACCTCGCTACGTGGCGCGCTCTGGATCTGCACGCCGTCGTCGGCACCTCGGGCTTCGACGCGAACCGCTGCTGCGACGAGGCGACACCGACGTCTTAGACATCGAGCTGGGCGAACGACGCGGCGAGACACTCGGGATTCGCCGCGTACTGCTGCTGCGTCGCGGCGACCCGATGG
>CBFDAN010000380.1:0-1991 GCA_965602815.1 uncultured bacterium | reverse complement strand
TGGTCTAGCTGTCTTCGTCATCTAGGCCCGTGACGATGTCGCCTGGCGGTTGAGGACCGTTTGTCGACAGATCGAAGTGCCTTTTTCGGTATAGAGCAGAGTGTGCTGTGCCCCCGGGATCAAGTGCATCGTTCCGATATTCCCGCCAAATCAATCCGGCATCACCGAGGAGCCTGCCAATGTCTGCAACAGGCTGTGCCGGTCACTTTCGGACTGGCGGCTTCGGGGTGATCGTGTCGAGCACGGTCTGGATGGTGGAGTCGGCGCGAATCTTGGATTCGGTCGTGGCCACGACCCGTAGCCCCTGCGCGGCCACGAGCACGAGGTCGGTGGCCCGATCGGGTGTGACACCGTTGGCCAGCTCGTTTCGGCGCGATTTGAAGGCGGCGGTCAAGATGGCCCGCCGCTCGTCGAGTGCCGTCGATGTCAGATCGAGAGATCGCTCGTCGGTGGCGTTGCGCTCCATTGCGGTGTTCACCAGCAGGCAGCCGCGGTGGTCGGTGGTCTCGGCCGAGGAGGTCAGGATCGTATTGATGGTGTCCCGCAGCGGTATGGCCGGGTCGCTGACCATCGCTGCCATCCAGTCGCGGCCGACGCTCGCATAGCGCTCGATGGCCAGCTCGTACAATTCCTGTTTCGAACCGAAGGTCGAGTAGAGCGATCCTCGGTTGATGTCGAGATGGTTGACGAGGTCCTCCATCGACGTGGCCGCGTAGCCGTTGACCCAGAACAGGTCGACGGCTCGGTCGAGTACGTCATCGACGTCGAAGGACTTGGGTCGAGGCATCGAGCTTCAGCTTATCCGCGTAGGTTGCACATGGCTTGGTTGACACCCGGCTCTCAATGGATAGATTGGAACGAATAGTTAGGTATAATACCATACCTGCGGTAAGCGCTGGCACCAGCCCGGACAAGGCCCCGACACCGCGACGTGTAGCTGAACCTACGAGCGAAGAGGATGAGACAAACATGGAAACGACCGACACCAGTGGCTCCACAGAATCCGCAGCAGGCGGAGATGGCGTTCTGCACTTGTATGCACCTTTCGAGGGGCTGAAAGGGATCGAGCCCGTCCCACTGGTGGCAGCAATCCCGTTCTATTCAGACCCGGAGATGACGGACGCCCTCGGCACCTTGACGATCCTCGGGGTGACGATTCCATCCGAAGAACTTCCGTCGTACTTCCACTGCGACATCACCTTCGGGTGGCACGGCAAAGACGAGAATCTCTCCGGTGCAGACACCATTCTCACCATGACGGGCATCATGATTCAGCCTGACCCCACGGCCGGTGCTCAGCCGGACGAGAAACCGGCCTTCTTGCAGCTCTTCGCCATCACGGGAGGCACTGGCAAATACGTCGGCGCCAAAGGCCAGGCGACGATTGATCCGAGTCTCGGCCTTCAGGACTATCAGATCGTCCTCGGATAGACGCCCGGGGATCGGGTTCGGTGACGCGTCGTGCGCACTCGGAGCTGGATCTCGCGGTCGACACCAGCAAGCTCCACTTCTTCGACGTCGACACATCCGACAAGATCGGATACGCCCCACACGCCTGAGAGGCCCACGGGATGAACGCGCACATTGATCGGTGCCGTGGAGGCCGAACCGAGTTCCGGGTTGCCGTGATGAACGAAGGCACGAAGATCCTGCAAGACACCGATTCGAGACAACTCGGCTGACCGTCGTCTCATGATCGCCTTCCACAACGATCGACGGATCGAAGGCCGTGAACCCGACGGTGACGACACCTGGCTGGGCAACGGCAGATCCGTCCTGGAAGTGGCCACAGGACGAGCAACGTCCCGCCTCGCGCAGCTCAGACCCACATTCGCTACGCCGCTCGTCAGGCATCCGATGAGTATCGCGTGTCGGCGGGCACGACGGGACAAGGTGCCTCGCCACTGCCCCTCGACCTGACCACGCATATCCGGCATAAGGGGTATCCACTTCGGTACAGTAATGTCACTGAGCGTGGCAAATGGGTCTGT
>CBFDAN010000379.1:0-1992 GCA_965602815.1 uncultured bacterium | reverse complement strand
GGCTCCGTCGAGACCCGCCCACTGCCAATTGGTCGCCGCTTCAACGAAGGAGAGACCCAATTGGCTGAGACTGCCATTCGTGGGCTCGTCGGAGATGTGGAAGTCGAATTCCGCGCCGGTGAACTTGCCCAACTAGCCGACGGCGCCGTAACGGTGCGCGTCGGAGATACCGAAGTCCTCGTCACCGCGACCGCATCAACGCGGCTGCGTGAAGGCGCAGACTTCTTCCCCCTGACCGTGGACGTCGAAGAGCGCATGTACGCCGTCGGCAAGATCCCCGGCTCGTTCTTCCGCCGTGAGGGCCGTGCAACCGAGAAGGCCATTCTAACTTGCCGGCTCATCGACCGTCCGCTCCGTCCCAACTTCCCGAAGGGCTACCGCAACGACACCCACGTCGTCGCGACCGTCCTGTCGGCCGACCTCATCAACGCCTATGACCTCCCGTCGCTCAACGGCGCCTCGGGTGCATTGACACTGAGTTCACTGCCCTTCGATGGGCCGATCGGCGCCATCCGGCTCGCCCTCATCGACGGTACGTGGGTCCCGTTCCCGACATATGAACAGCTCGAAGGTGCCGTCTTCGACCTCGTCGTTGCAGGCAAGCGGAACGAGAACGGTGAAGTCGACATCGCCATGGTCGAAGCCGGAGCCACCGAAGAGGGCTACCGACTCGTTCAAGACGGCCAACAGGCAAGCGATGAGGCGACCGTTGCTCGTGGGCTCGAAGAGGCCAAGGGCTACATCGCAACCCTGATTGACATGCAGCTCGAACTGCTCGAAGCCGTCGGCCCTGCCGCGGCTACCGAGTGGCCTATCTCCGAGGACTACTCCGACGAGATGTTCGAGCGTGTATCGGCGATCGCCAAGCCGAAGCTCGAAGCACTCGGCACGATCGCCGACAAGACGGAGCGACTCGAGGCCGAGGCTGCCACGAAGGAAACCGTTCTTGCCGAGCTGGCACTCGATGAAGATGATGTGGACGGCACAAAGGCGGCGTCGCAGGCCTACCGGAGCGTCCAGAAGCAGGTGATGCGTTCGCGTGTCGTCGCCGACGGAGTGCGCCTGGACGGTCGCGGTCTCACCGACATCCGCGAGATCGATGTCAAGGTCGGCATGATTCCCGAAGCTCACGGCTCCGGGTTGTTCCGCCGTGGCGAGACGCAAGTCCTGAACGTCACCACACTCGGGATGCTGAAGATGGAGCAGATGCTCGACACCATCTCCATCGAAGACTCCAAGCGGTACATGCACCACTACAACATGCCGCCGTTCGCCACCGGTGAGGCTGGCTTCATGCGTGGTCCGAAGCGCCGCGAAATCGGACACGGTGCCCTCGCTGAGAAGGCACTGCTCCCGGTCATCCCGGACGACGAACAGTTCCCATACGCCTTCCGCCTCGTTTCTGAGGTGCTGATGTCGAATGGCTCATCGTCGATGGCATCGGTCTGCGGATCCTCGCTTTCGTTGATGGACGCCGGTGTACCGATTGCGGCGCCCGTCGCTGGGATCGCCATGGGTCTCATCAACCACGACGGCGAGTTCGTAACACTCACCGACATCCTCGGGGCTGAGGACGCGTTGGGCGACATGGACTTCAAGGTCGCAGGAACCGAGGACATGATCACGGCCCTGCAGCTCGACACGAAGATCGAGTCACTTCCCGCGCAGGTCCTCATCGATGCGATGAATCAGGCACGGGATGCCAGGCTGTTCATCCTCGGCAAGATGACGGACGTGCTGCCGGCACCGCGTGCCGAGCTTGCTCCGACCGCGCCGAAGATCGAAGCGATCTCCGTCCCCAAGGACAAGATCGGTGAGGTCATCGGGCCGAAAGGCAAGACCATCCGGGAACTCGAAGAGGAGACAGGAGCGACGATCGAGATCGAAGACGACGGAACCATCCGCGTCGGCGCTCCCGACACCACGTCGTTGGGTCTGGCCAAGGAGCGGATCCTCGCCATCGGCTACCCGCCGGAGGCGAATGTCGGAGAG
>CBFDAN010000378.1:0-2001 GCA_965602815.1 uncultured bacterium | reverse complement strand
CTCATCCCGCTCTCGCTGGCCTATGCGGTGGTCAAGCACCGGCTGATGGACGTGGAGCTGATCGTCCGTCGCGCCCTCGGATACGTCCTGGCGGTGGCGGTGCTCGTCGTGGTGGCCCTGCTGACCGCCGGGCTCAGCGACGTCCTGTGGGAGGAGCCGTCGCCCGGCCCGGAGAATCGTGTCGCCGACCGCCACGTCTTCGCCGACACGCCCAATGTTGCGTCCGACCGGCACCGCAGCGGTGACTTCAATGTGTTGTCCGGTGCCAGTCGTGTCCTCCGCCCTCAGCACGGCGTCGGCACCATCGGGAACCGGGGCTCCGGTCATGATGCGCAGGCATACACCAGACTTGATTTCCCAATCGGCTCCCACACCCGGCATCGACGCACCAAGGACTCGAAGCGGGATCGGGCCGTACGGAGAAGCGCCATAGGTGTCTTCAGCCAGGACCGCGTATCCGTCCATCGTCGCCCTGCGGAATCCGGGCACGTTGACGGTGCTCGACACGTCGGCTGCAAGGACACGACCGGCAACGTCTGTGACCGGAATCGTCTCAGCGGGCAGCGGACCGATCCCTTCCAATGCTGCGGCGAGAGCTTCGTCGACCGACGACCGATCCCGAAACCCGCGCATCCGGATGTCTTCTGCACACACGTTGAGATGGTACCGGCCGCGAAAGGCCGGGTCGCGGAGGAGCGTGAGATATGAGACACGAGACGAAAGACCCGAGACATGAGACACGAGAGACGAGACGAAAGACACGAGACACGAGACACGAGACGGGAGACGGGAGATCGTTCGGGTCTCGGGTCTTGCTGCTACACGCCGATCTCGTCGGCTACCCAGGCGAGGTTGAGTTCTTCGAGTGTCGATCTTGTGGGGTTTCCGGTCTCCGGGTCCCACTCTGCCAGGCGGTAGTAGGTCTGGAGCGCTTGGGCGATCGTCTCGCGGTCCAATGTCCTCCCGGCGCTCGGCCCGTCCTCAATTGGATCGTCGTAGAGGCGCTTCGGGAGGGTGTCCCGCTCCCGGTTGATGCCCTCACGAGCGTTGAACGCCCGCAGGAGATTCAGGCGCCGCCGTCCGTAGGTGAGGAGGTCGTCGACCGTGATCTCCATTCCGGTGACGGCGTTGATCACCGAGGCAAGATCGTCCATCCCCAACATCTCCCACCCGGGGCCGTAGACGAATTGGCAGACGTCGGCCGTGTCCATCGCCGAGTACGCGTACTGGGTGATGAGCGCGTAACGGACCTTCTCCTCGTTGAGAGCCTCCTCCGGTTGCGGGTCCGTAAGGCCGATGTCCGCCATCCGCTTTTGATACTTGTCGGGGCTTTCCTCGATAGTCTCCGGCGTGTACATCCCGTCGTGCTCGCTCGATTGGTGATCGGCGCCGAACGGGTTCACCGCGTAGATCACACCGAGTGTCGGCTTCACTCGCGGCAAGTGGGCTGGGAGTTCCTGCTTTTTCGATGCCACAACGAAGGCCTCAGCCCCTTTGCCGATTGTGTCGGCCGCTGCGGCGGAGCCCTCAGCGAGGACGTCGCCGAACCCTTCGCGCTTGAGGGTCGTTTCGAGCATCGCGATCATGGCATCGGCGTCGCCCCACGCGAGTTCGATGCCGCCCGTGTCGCTCGTTGTGATGAGACCTTTCTCGAAGCACTCGATCGCGAACGCCATGGTCGCTCCGGCCGAGATTGTGTCGGCCCCGTATTCATTGCAGAGCTGGCTGGCGTACGCGATGGCGTAGGGATCCTCGACCCCGCAGTCGGATCCGAACATGGCGACGGTCTCGTACTCCGGTCCACCGGATTCGGGATTGAGCGCCTTATCGTGCCATTCGGCCTCGACCACGCGCTTGCACCGGACGGCACAGGAGTAGCAGGTCTCGCGGCCTTGCTTCAACTGGTCCCCGGTCGCCGCTCCTCGCAGAATCTCGTTGTAGTAGAACTCGGCGCCGATCTTCTTCGCACCTTCGAAACCCATCGATCCGCTCAAGTAGTTC
>CBFDAN010000377.1:0-2006 GCA_965602815.1 uncultured bacterium | reverse complement strand
CAGATGATCTCGTACGAAGCCGCTATGGGCCTTGCCCTGGTTCCGGTCATCATGTTCAACAGCACGGCGTCGCTGGCCGAGATCGTGGAGGCCCAGGGTGCCACGTACTTCGGGTGGATTCCGGCGTGGAACATCGTGCTGATTCCGTCGTTCGTCGTGTTCCTGATCGCCGCATTCGCCGAGACGAACCGTGCACCATTCGACCTCGTCGAAGCCGAGCAAGAGATCGTTGGAGGGTTTCACACGGAGTACTCGGGCTTGCGGTTCGCCCTGTTCTTCCTCGCCGAGTACATCAACATGTTCAACATGGCGGCGCTGACCGTGACGCTCTTCCTCGGAGGCTGGCAGGGACCGGTGTTCGGGCCGACATTCCTGGTGTGGATCCTGCCCGTGTTCTGGTTCCTGCTCAAGACGTTCCTCGTGGTGTTCTTCTTCATCTGGGTGAGAGGCACGCTGCCGAGAATGCGCTACGACCAACTGATGGCCTTCGGGTGGAAGCGCCTCATACCCATCTCGCTCGCATGGATCATCCTCGCCATGGTCGCCGTCGGTGTTCGTCGATTCGGGTTGCCATGGGCATGAAGGAGGTGTTGCGATGAGCTGGTTTTCCGATCTCCTCGGCCCGTGGCGCGGATTCGCCGTGACGTTCCGTCAGATGTTCAAGCCGAAGGTGACGACCCGCTATCCCAAAGAGAAGCGGGTCAAGCCGCAGCGATTCCATGGACGGCATGTCCTCAATCGCTACCCCGATGGCATGGAGAAATGCATCGGGTGTGAGCTGTGCGCCGGTGTGTGCCCGGCCCGCTGCATCTATGTGCGGGGCGCCGACAATCCGCCCGATGATCCGGTGAGCCCCGGAGAGCGCTTCGGATTCGTCTACGAGATCAACATGCTGCGGTGCATCTTCTGCGCGATGTGCGTCGAGGCGTGCCCCACCGAAGCCATCACGATGACCCATCTGTTCGAGATGTCTGTGACGGACCGAGAAGAAGGCATCTTCACGAAAGACAGCCTCCTCGTCGATTCGGATGGAACGCCGAACCACCCGCTCCCGACGACGCCGCTCATCGACATCAACGAACTGAAGCTCGGCGACGGCTGGATGCAGGCAACATCACCATCGGGTCGTGCCGCATTCGAAGGCATCGAAGCCTGGAGCCCGAGCGCCCGAATGGGCGGCCTCGCCCCCGCAGAGCCGGGACAAGGTAGCCACCAGCCAACAGCTGTCAGTGTTCAGCCGGAAGAGACGGACACCGAGCCTGAAGACCCAAGTCTCGAGTCTCGAGTCTCGAGTCCTGACGCGGCGACCGGTGCTGATGCCGAGGAGGACGCCTCGTGAGGGTCTTCTCGGCAACCGGCGATCGGCGACCGGCGGCGCGATCACCGGAGGTGATGCATGACTGAAGTCATCCTCTTCGGGTTGTTTGCGGCCGTGGCGCTTGCCGGAGCCGTCGTGATGCTGACGGCCAGGAATCCGGTGTACTCGGCGATGGGGCTCCTCATAGTGATGTTCTCCATGGCCCTCTTCTACGTTCTCCTGGACGCACACTTTGTCGCCGCCGTTCAGCTTCTTGTGTATGCGGGTGCGGTGATGACCCTCTTCCTCTTCGTCATCATGATGATCGGGGTCGACAAACGGGAGGACAACGCCGAGACGATTCCGTTCCAGCGGGTGATCACGTTCGTGGTCGCCGGCGGACTCGCGGCCGTCATCATCCTTGCCGGACGTCAGGCCTGGGTCACCGGGAGTGACGCCTTCGGGACACCCGACCTCGTCGGAACGATCGAGACCGTCGCCGACTCGCTGTTCGGAACCTGGACGATCGCTTTCCTGTCCACCGTCCTCCTGCTGACCATCGCCGCCCTCGGAACGATCGCTCTTGCGCTCTTCGGGCCGACGGCCGTGCGCGACACAGAACCGGAGGACGGCGCATGACAGTCACCGTCGCCTGGTACATGATCTTCGCCGCTGTGCTGTTCTCGATGGGCGCCGCCGGTGTTCTCTT
>CBFDAN010000376.1:0-2013 GCA_965602815.1 uncultured bacterium | reverse complement strand
CGGCGCGTGAACAGGTCACGTCATCCGACTGGCGAGACAAGTTCGCGGCGGCGCTGCTCGTGACTGCAGCCCTGATCCTCTTCGGATACATGATCGTGAAGGGCATTTCACAAGCCCGGCGAGCGTTCCTCGTGGTCGTTGTGATGATCGTGGTCGTCGATTTCACTGTGGTCTTCGTATTTGCCGGCGAAATTCGATACCGACGGGCTCTCCCCATCATTGGACTGCTCGTTCTCCTTCTCCCTGCGGCCATAGCGGGTATTCTCGGCCGCGTGGTCGGCGGGACGTTCGGCGCATGGTCTATCGGCTTCGTGGCGGTGATCGGAGGGCTCGCAGCCGGGCGCGCGCACGGTGGAATAGCGGCAATTGTGGTCAGCATGCTCCTCGTCTTCATCTCGAAACGAGCCCTCAAGGCCGACGAGCGCGACCGCCCGATGCGATACGTCGCACACCGAATCGTGACCCACCGCGGGACTCGCTTCACCGGAGCCGACGTGACTCGAGCTGATTTCACCGGGACGACGCTGACGCACAGCGACATGTCCGAGGCGGTACTCGAAGACTCTGTTTGGGATCCGGGCAAGGGCCCCACCACCTTCGATGCCGGCTGAACCGACTGCAACCAGCGATACCCAACTCGGGTGTCAAGGCTGGCGGTAGTTGGGGATGCTTGAATAGAGAGACGACCGAACACGGAGGCAACAGCCATGGCCGACAAGGACGATCCGACGAAGGACGATGGATGGGCAGGTGCCCAAGTCGCAGTTCCGGATGATGTGGCAGCCGCCGCGCAGGAGGATGCAGACGCACCGGCGGAGTCGATGACTGGTCGCCCTCGGTGGGTGAACATGTTCGTTTGGCAGACGCTGTGGAAGGCGGTCATAGTCGGCCTCACGGTATTCGTCGGGCTGGCGATCGTATGGCGAACGCAGACGTTGATCCGCATGCTGCTGGTGTCGCTCTTCTTCGCGTTGGCGATGATCCCGGCGGTCAAATACATGCACGAGCGATGGGGGTGGAAGCGGGGTGCGGCTGTCGGTGCTATCTACCTCGGCTTCATCGTCTTCATGATCGCGCTCGTGGCGTTCATGATCCCCGCCGCCGTGGATTTTGCCGATGAGATTTCGGGCAGCGGTGGTAGCTTCGCGGACACGATCATCGGATTTCGCGTGGACCTGCTGGGCCAAGAGGTCGTCGACGAGCTGACGGGCCCCGAGGCCGGCGCGGCGGCGGGCGAAGGGATATCGAAGTTCGCCGACAACATCGGCGGGCTCGCGATGTCGGGGATCGGGATGCTCTTCAATCTCGCGACGGTGTTGATGTTCACGTTCTACATGGCAGCAGACTCACCGAGGATCGAGCGGGCACTCATGTCCCGCATGCCTCCTCACCGTCAGAAGGTGTTCGGGTGGGTTTGGGACACGGCTGTAGAGCAGACGGGCGGCTACTTCTACTCCCGGATGCTGTTGGTGGTGATCAACGGCGGGCTGTTCTTCGTTGCGATGCTCCTCGTGGGCATGCCGCTGCTCTACGCTATTCCGCTCGCGATCTTCGAGGGGTTCGTCGCCGAGTTCATCCCGGCAATCGGGACGTATCTCGGTGCTGCTATTCCAATCCTGCTGGCCCTGGTCGTGCTGGGCCTCCCCGAGGCGCTGATTCTGCTCGTGTGGATATTGATCTATCAGCAGGTAGAGAACTACTGGCTGTCACCGAAGATCTCCTCGAACACGATGGAACTCAACGGTGCTGTCGCGTTCGGCGCAGCGCTGGCCGGCGGCGCAATCGCCGGCCCCATGGGTGCGTTCGCCGCCCTACCCGTTGCTGCGCTCATCACGTCGATCATCAAGAACACGGGAAAGAGCTACGACGTCGTGTACCAATCGGCGTACGACTCCGCCGACGACAACCCGGATACGCAACCGGCGACCAGCTAGCTGATAGCGATCCGATGGCCGACCTTGGCCAACAGGAGAACGGGAAGAACCGGGGATGGCGAAAGCCACTCCGGTCCTT
>CBFDAN010000375.1:0-2046 GCA_965602815.1 uncultured bacterium | reverse complement strand
CAGCATCGCCGACACGATGGCCTCGGTGCTGAAGCTCGAACCCGACTTCGACAAGCTTCCGCCCAACACACCGGCCGGCATCCGGCGTGTACTACGCCGCTGCCTGCAGAAAGACCCGAGCCGTCGTCTGCACGACATTGCGGACGCCAGGATCGAAATCGAGGAAGTCGCTCTCGACGCTCCGCCCGAAATCTCGACTGCGGCGACACCGGCCGGCGGGAATCCGGCGCCGTGGCGTGCCCGCGCGCTCCCGCTGCTGGCTGCGGCGAGCCTTGGGTTGGTCGTCGGAGCGCTGGCCTGGTCGTTGATTCAAGACCCCAGAACGTCAACCCACGCCCCGGGCCCGGGCCGCGTTCTCCGCTCCTTGATCCCATTGCCCGAGGGCCAACCCCTCAACAGGGGCGACAGCATCGCACTATCCCGCGACGGTTCGATGCTGGCCCTGAACGCCGGACTCGACGAGCACTCGCGCCTTTACCTTCGCCACCTCGACTCCTTCGAAATGGAGGCAGTTCCCGGGACCGAAGGATCCCATTCGCCGTTCTTCTCCCCCGACGGTGAGCAGATGGGATTCATCGCGGGGGGCCAACTAAAGAAGGTCTCGCTACGCGGTGGCGGCCGTGATGTCACGGTGCTGTGCGACGCCTCAGTTTCGGGGGGCGGCACCTGGGACAGCAACGGCTGGATCTATTTCACCTTCGGCGAGACTCGCCTCGCTCGAGTCCATGAAGACGGCGGGGAACCACAAGAGCTCGGGGAAGCCGGCGACGTGTTCCACCTGCAGGCGCTTCCCGACGGCCGCGGGATCCTGCTCACGCTTCAGCAAGCCGACGGCCCGTCGATCCGTAAGGACACGGCGACGATCGCGGTGCTTTCCCCGGACGGCACGACGGTCACACCGGTTCTCGACGGCGGCTACAACGCACGGTATCTGTCCAGCGGCCACCTTGTGTTCATGCGCGGCGGCGGGCTGTTCGCCGTGCCATTCGACCTCGAGCGGCTGGAGGCGTCGCCTCCCGCGGTCAGCGTGCAACCGGATGTGTGGACCGATTCGATCTGGTCGCCGGCACGGTATGACGTCTCTTCCGACGGGACACTGGTCTACGTTTCCGCAGGTGATTTCGCACGAACCGTACCGACCTGGATCGATCTACAAACCGGGGAGCAGGAGCCGTTGCCCGTTCCCCACGGCGTCTACAACAACTTCGACCTTTCACCCGACGGCACCCAACTGGCGATTCAAAACGCGAGCGGCGCACAGGATCAAGTGTACGTCTACGACTCCCGGCGCGGGTCGTTCACGCGGCTCACCGTGGACGGCGCCAACACCTTCCCGGTCTGGTCGCACGACGGTCGCGAAGTGTTCTTCGCGTCGAGCCGCGATGGCGGGGGGTACCGCTTGTACCGCAAGCCGGTCGACGGCAGTTCGCCGGCGTCGCGTTTGCTGACCGACGACCAAGAGGCGCTGATGGAGACTGACCTACGTTGGCCCAGTACGGTCACTCCGGATGGGAAGTTCCTGTTGATCTACACCTGGGCCCATCCGACCCGCGGCGGGGATCTGTGGAAGGTCCCGCTGGACGGATCCGGCGATCCGCAAGCCGTGTTGGCCACGACAGGGAATGAGATCATCCCGCAGATCTCACCGGACGGAAAATGGCTGGCCTACCTATCGAGTCAGGCCGGACCCTATCAGATCAAGGTGCGGCCGTTTCCCGATGTCGATCGCCGTGAGTGGGTCATCTCTTCGGGCGGGGATAGCTACGATGCGCGGTGGTCGTCTGGCGGAGAAGCGTTGCTGTATCGACGGGGCTGGGGACAATTGATGTACATGCCGGTCGGGGTGGGGGACGAGTTCGCCCCGGGGGTTGCCCGGGAGCTGATCGAGATTGATTCCCACGACTCGTCCGGATCGTCGTTTGCAGTATCTCCGGACGGGAAACGGGTCCTGGTCAACAAGCCGGTGGACGTTTCGCTCAAGGACGAAACGCCGGTCACGTTAGTCACGGGGTGGGCTGAAGAGGTGGCGCGAGCGGCGCTGCGGGA
>CBFDAN010000374.1:0-2072 GCA_965602815.1 uncultured bacterium | reverse complement strand
CCCTCCCGTTGCGGCGCTCCAAGATGTCGACGTGCGGCTGCGCATGTCCGACCGGAGGCGCACGATATTCGGGTCGATCCTGCTCGTCATCGGTGTGGGCCTGATCGTTGCGGGGCTGTTTGGTGACGTCATCGACCTTGGCCCGCTCAACGAGTTGACGGCCGTCGGCATCGGGGCGTTGGTCGTCTTCCTGGCGGTCAGCATGCTGAGTTCGCTGGTCGTGCCGTCCCTGGCACGTTTCATCGGATGGCCGCTGCCTAAGATCGACAACCTGACCGGCACTCTCGCCATCGCCAATGCCGTACGGAAGCCACGCCGAACGGCGACCACGGCGTCGGCACTCATGATCGGCCTTGCGCTCGTGGCGTTCTTCTTCATCCTCGGTGATTCGATCAAGGCATCCGTCAGCGATTCGATCGAAGAGGGGCTCCGTGCCGACTACGTCATCAGCGTCGACGGCTTCGCCGGAGGATTCAGCCCTTCATTGGCCGAGGGCCTGAAGGGGCAGGAGGAAGTCGAAACTACAACTTCGCTGAGAATTGGCTTCTGGGATCGCAACGGCACAGAAGAGTTCGTCATGGGAATCGAGGCTGAGACGGTCGACCAAACCATCTTCCTCGACGTCCAAAGTGGCAGCGTCACTGCGCTTGTCGCCGGCGGGGTCTTCGTACACGAAGACGTTGCCTCCGAGGAGGGTTGGGCCGTGGGTGACACCATACCGATGGGATTCGCGGCCACGGGCCTGCAGGAGGTCGAGATCGTCGGCATCTACGGCGAGCAGAATGTTGTTCAGTCCAACTTCCTGGTCGGCCTCGAGTTCTATGAGGCGAACTTCTCCGGATTCGGCACCGATACCGATTTCGTGGTCGCCGTCGCAGGTTCTGAGGGGTCTTCCCCAGAGGCGACCAGAGCCGTCGTCGAGGAAGCGGCCGCGGAATACGGGAACGTCACTGTGCGCGATCAAGCCGAGTATCGGGAGTCTCAGGAAGCCCAAGTCGACACGCTGCTCGTGATGTTCAACGCACTCCTGATCTTGGCTGTGATCATTGCCCTGTTCGGGATCATGAACACGCTCAGCCTGTCGATCTACGAGCGCACCCGAGAGATCGGTCTCCTGCGAGCGGTGGGTATGACCCGGCCTCAGACGAGACGCATGATCCGCTGGGAATCGATCATGGTCGCCGTCATCGGCGCCATCCTCGGCATCGTTGTCGGATTGTTCTTCGGAATCGTGGTCACCGCGGCACTGAAGTCGCAGGGCATCAATGTCCTCTCGATCCCGGCCCTCCAGATCTTCGGCTTGGTGATCTTCGGGGTAATTGCAGGACTGCTCGCTGCCATCATCCCGGCCCGCCGTGCGGCCAATCTGAACATCCTGGAAGCGATCGCCTACGAGTAGCCGAAACCGGTGTGGCGTCAGCATCTCCCGATGTGGGCGCCACACGCTGGTTCGACGCTCCGATGCCCCGACCCGATCGGTCAGGACCGCGCGACGAATCCGCGGAGTGAGGCATCGGGAACAACAGACCGAACGTCGACGGATTGAACTCGTGCCGGACGCGGGCCTTGCTTCAGGAAAGCGATGAACACTTGCAGGACATCAGCGTTGCCCTGCGCCCACGTTTCGACCGATCCGTCCCGGGTGTTGCGAACCCATCCCTCAAGCCCTAGCTCCTCGGCCATGTGCAGCGCGGCATATCGATAGCCGACACCTTGAACAACCCCGGTGATCGTCGCGGCTATCGCCTTCTGGTCTGCCATGCTGCCCATCGTCGCAGATCGGAGCGCGTGGTCGCGTGTCCAGCTCGCCTGCGTGCAGCAGCGCCGCGCCGTTCTGCGATGCATCCACGTGATATTGTCGCTGCATGAGCGATCGCCGCCTTCCGCTGCTTGTAGTCCTGATCGCCGCGGCGGCCGCATCGAACGGCGATCCTCAGAAGCGAGATGGATTCCTCTCGCGGCTGGCCTCGCAGGCGACGGGAGCGGTTGTCGACATCGTCGATCCGGAGAAGATCGTTGAACAGATCGACGTGAACGCGCTCATGGAACGCGTCGACATCAACGAACTCTTG
>CBFDAN010000373.1:0-2106 GCA_965602815.1 uncultured bacterium | reverse complement strand
AGAAGGGTGACACGGTGCGGGTCATCACCGGCAAGGATGCCGGCACGGAATCGAAGATCGCAAAGGTCTTCCCTACCCGCAACAAGGTCATCGTCGAAGGTGTCGCCACTGCGAAGCGAAGCCAGCGCGCCACCGGACAGACCATGCAGGGCGGAATCATCGACAAGGACATGCCGATCGACGCCTCCAACGTCATGATCGTCTGTTCCGACTGTGGGCCAACCCGCATCGGTGCGAAGTTCGACGACGAGGGCCGCAAGTACCGCGTATGTCGCAAGTGTGGAGGTGAACTCGGATGACTCCTCGCCTCAAAGAGAAGTACAACGATGAGATCGCCGCTCAGCTCAAGGAAGACCTCGAGCTCGAGAACACCATGCAGGTTCCGCGTCTCCTCAAGATCGTGGTGAACATGGGTGTCGGCGACGCCGCCCAGGACGCGAAGCTCATGGACGGAGCGGTTGAAGACCTCCGGATCATCACGGGGCAACAGCCGAAGGTCGCGATGGCTCGAAGATCCATCTCGAACTTCAAGCTGCGCGAAGGAGTGCCGGTGGGTACATCGGTCACACTTCGCGGTGCCAGGATGTGGGAGTTCCTCGACCGGCTCATCGCAACAGCGATCCCACGGATCCGAGACTTCCGCGGCATGAACCCGAATGGGTTCGACGGCCGCGGCAACTACACCTTCGGTGTCACTGAACAGTTGATCTTCCCCGAGATCGACTACGACAAGGTCGCCAAGGTCCGCGGCATGGACATCACGTTCGTGACCACGGCAACAACCGACGAGCAAGGCAGGGCGCTACTCGATGCCTTCGGGTTCCCGTTCCGCCGTCAACAGGCAGGTGTGTGATGGCGAAGACATCGAAGATCGCCAAGAACAACAAACGGAGAGTGACGGTCGACAAGTACGCCGACCGTCGCGCGGTTCTGGTCAAGGTCATCAAGGATCCCGATGCTTCGTACGAGGACAAGCGCGAGGCGTATCAGCAGATCGCCAAGATGCCGCGCGACGCAAGTGCGACTCGCTACCGCAACCGGTGCGGTGTCACGGGTCGTCCCCGTGGCTACTACCGCAAGTTCGGCATGGCGCGGTCTACGTTGCGCGAACTCGCCCACGAGGGTGAGCTTCCCGGTGTGAGAAAGGCTTCGTGGTAGTCATGCAGTCTGATCCCATTGCCGACATGCTCACTCGGATCCGCAACGCGAATATCGCGCTGCATCCGGAGACGCGTATGCCGTCGTCGAAGTTGAAGGAAGAGATCGCCCGCATTCTCTCTGAAGAGGGATACATCGACGGGTACATGGTCGACGACGCTCGCGTCGGGAAAGAACTCACGGTCCGTCTTCGCTACGGCAGCGACCGGCAACCGATTCTCGGTGGCCTCCAGCGCGTCTCGAAGCCGGGACGTCGCGTCTACAAGGGCGCGACCGATGTGCCCCGCGTCCGCGGCGGCATCGGCGTTGCGATCGTGTCGACATCGGACGGCGTGATGACCGACCGCGAGGCTCGCCGACGGAAGGTCGGCGGCGAAGTGCTCTGCGAGGTTTGGTGACATGAGTCGCATCGGAAAAGCACCAATCGATTTGCCTTCGGGCGTCGAGGCAAGTCACGACGGCAACACCGTCGTGGTAAAGGGCCCGAAGGGTTCACTCAGCCAGGCGATTGACCCGCGAATTGGCGTGTCGATCGAAGACGGTGTGCTCAGCGTCAGCAGAGAGAGTGACGACCGTGACGTTCGCGCCTTGCACGGACTCAGCCGAGCTCTGATCGCCAACATGGTGCTCGGCGTGTCGGCCGGATACTCCAAGGAGCTTCAGGCGGTCGGCGTCGGATATCGCGGCGCGCTGAAGGGCAATACGCTCGAACTCCAGGTTGGATACTCACACCCCGTGGCGATCGAGGCTCCCGAGGGCATCACCTTCGAGGTCCCCGAGCCAACCAAGTTCATCGTGAGCGGGATCGACAAGCAACTCGTCGGTCAGATTGCGGCCAACATCCGCGCGGTGCGTCCGCCGGAGCCCTACAAGGGCAAAGGCATTCGCTACGTCGACGAGTACGTACGCCGCAAGGCCGGGAAGGCAGGGGTTGCCTGATGAGAGGCT
>CBFDAN010000372.1:0-2108 GCA_965602815.1 uncultured bacterium | reverse complement strand
TAGCGCTGCCCGAATCCGAACACCCTGCCATCAATCCGACCAGAACCATCACAGTTGCGAACAGCGTGAGCGGTCGTCCCATGTATTGCCTGACTTTCCGCCCCTCCCCGGAGCATGGACCTACCCACCGAACCTACGCCCCTAGCAACCGAAGTCAATGGAGACCGAACCACCCGCCCATATCGGCTCACATCGGCACCTATGGGCGGGTTCGTGTTGCTCGGTGCGGATGGGTTGCAGGGCGTTCAGTCGGTGATGTCGGATGGATTCAGGGATATTGGGTCCGCGGCTCGCAGGTTCGACGAGTAGGTTCGATCAAGTGGCGACAGCTCGTGATAGGAGATCCACATTTATGGAAACACGGCACTGCACCCCGTCCTCCCGGCTTCTGATCTAGACCGCGCGAAGCGGTGGTATTCGGAGAAGCTGGGGCTTGAACCGGTTAGAGAAGACGAGTACGGCGGAGCGGAGTACGAAGTCGGGGGAGCGATGTTCCTCGTCTACCGGTCTGAGTTCGCCGGTACGAACAAGGCAACGGCGGCCGGATTCCGAGTCGACGACTTCGATGCAACAGTCGCCGAGCTGCGGTCCGCGGGTGTCGTGTTCGAGGACGTCGACTTCGGAGAGTTCGGCTCGACCGTTGATGGAGTGCTCACAATGCCTGGCAGCAACGACAAGGCAGCCTGGTTCAAGGACAGTGAGGGCAACATCCTCTCGTTGTCAAAGATGGGCTGACCTGCCGCCCATAACGAAGCCTCTTTGTGTCAAGTGGTTTGTTTCGGGACGCGTTGATGCGAGCCGGAGCCGTCTCGGCTCGGGACGTGTAGGTTTGGTGTCGGGTTCGGGAGTGACCGATCCGAAGAGCCGGTGATCAGGATGCGAGGCCGGCCACGCTGGATTCAGTGACGTTCCTGATTGTCCTCCCGAACCCACCTCTGCTGTTTAGACGCTCCGGCGCCGGGCGTCGGCGACGAGGCGTCGATACACGGCGTTCGAGATGCGCCTCTTGAGTGCTCGGAGTGCTTCCTTGTCCGTCTTGCCTTCGTCCAATTTCTTGTCGTAGTAGACGCGTCCCGGCGTCTGGTGGCTGATCTGGGTGACGGCGGCCGTGTGGATCGCGTGGTTCAGGGTCCGGTTCCCGCGTCGTGACAGTCGGTGACGGACTTTGCCTCCTGAGGAGACTTCGATCGGTGCAGTGCCGTTGTAGGCCGCATACCGATCCGACGTGTCGAACCTGTCGATGGGTGGCGTGTATCCGACGAGGAACGCAGCGACGACCGGGCCGACGCCGTAGATGTCGGTCACTGTCGTATCAGCTGCGGTGACCGCTGTGCGGATCTGGGCCTTGACGGCTTCGAGGTCCCGGTCCAAGCGTCGGATGTCCGAAATGTGTGCTTTGGCCATCTGTCGTCGCTGCTCACCGACCGCATCGAGGCCACGGATCCCTCCAAGCATCCGGGACGCTTGTTTCGCCGATAAGCGGTGCCCCATACCGCCTGGCTTCAACACGGCGAGCATTGCGTGGAGGCGGCAGACCGCCTGGGTGCGCAGGGCGGTGAGTTCGCGGTGCCGCTTCGCCAACATCCGCAGGATCGCTGCGTCGTCCTCACGTTTCACCTCGGCGAGGCTCTTGCGGCGCAACGCGGCAATCGCGACAGAACGGGCATCATTCTCATCGTTCTTGTCCGACTTCCCCGACGACAACACCCGAATACGCGACGCCAACACGGGCGGCACGTCGACGACCGTCTCGCCGTGAGCGACGAGCTGCTGAGACAACAGATGGCCGAGCCCGGTGGCGGCTTCGACCGCCCACACCCTGCCGTCACCATCCACCGACTGTGCCCAGTCGAGCAGCTTCGTCGTCTGGTCCTTATCTGCCCGGATCGTGATCTCACCAAGCACCGTCTCATCGTCGTCGATAGCGACCGCTGTATGGGTCGCTTTGTGCGGATCGATACCAATCGTCGTGACCATCATCAACCTCCTCGTTCAGGGGTCACACGGGTGGCCGCGGCAGGCACTCCTGATCACAACAAATGCCCGTTGCCTCCGGCGTTCGCCTCTTTCGAGCCACACCACGACCAAGGGGCTCGACGGGCCGACAG
>CBFDAN010000371.1:0-2111 GCA_965602815.1 uncultured bacterium | reverse complement strand
ATCGGGGCTGGTTGCTCGCAGGCCGATTGTCACTCACACGCCGACTCCACCCCATGTCGCGTTTGTCCGAGCCCCTATGGACGACTCCTCACACCAAACGGTGCCAGCTTCGTGCCCATCGACTTCTACATAGGAGAACGGCTCGCGATGGGCAGCACAGCGATTGGGTCGGCGCCTAGCCGTGGGTCGCCGTATGGAGCCGTGGCGACGGGGCTCCCGATCGCGAGCACGTCCGTCGGGAGCCGTGCTCCGGTTCGGATAGTTGACTCTCGGACTTGGGTTCACTCCGGTGGTGGGGGGAGTTTTGTGTCGGGGGTTTTGCCTTCCATGCGGTGGGAGACGAAAGCATCCAATGTCTGGTGTTGCAGGTAGGGGTTTTCTTTGAGCTCGGCGTCTAGGGTCGACACCGTGACGGGGCCGTAGTTGTGGCCTGGGTACATGCGGGTGTCTCTCGGGAGTGACTCCGTGAGGCTCTTGAGTGTTTTGTACATGACCTCCGGGTCGCCACCCACGAAGTCGCAGCGGCCGCAGCCTTGAATGAAGAGGGTGTCCCCGGTGACGACCGCGTCATGAATGCGGTAGGTCGTTGAACCTGGGGTGTGCCCGGGGGTGTGAACCATCGTGATCTCGAGTTGGTCACCGATGCGCACGACGTCGCCGGGGCTTTGACGTTGCAGGTTCTCGCAGCGGAAACCCGAGAAGTCGATCTCCTCACCGAGCATATGCACCGGCACGTCCCGCTTCTCGAGGATCGCGTCGACCCGGTTCACATGGTCGAAGTGGCTGTGGGTGCACAGGATGTTGCTGATCTCGACGTCGAGTCGCTTGGCTTCTTCGAGAATGAAGTCCGCATCCCATGCCGGGTCGACGACCGCGCAGCTGCGACTGGCCTTGTCGCCCACGAAGTAGATGAAGTTGTCCCAGGGGCCCAGCTCGAACTGATGAACGAAGATCTCCGATTCCACGGCCACCTCAAAGCTCCACGACGCTGCGGATCGACTTGCCCTCATGCATCAGATCGAAGGCTGTGTTGATCTCTTCGAGCGGCATCTTGTGGGTGATCAGGTCGTCGATGTTGATCTTGCCCTCCATGTACCAGTCGACGATCTTGGGCACGTCCGTGCGCCCCTTGGCACCACCAAATGCCGTGCCGCGCCACACGCGGCCGGTGACGAGCTGAAATGGACGCGTCGCGATCTCCTCGCCCGCTCCGGCGACACCGATGATCACGCTCTCGCCCCAGCCTTTGTGGCAGCACTCGAGAGCCTGGCGCATCACCTCCACGTTACCGATGCACTCGAAGGTGTAGTCAGCCCCGCCGCCGGTCAGATCGACGAGATACGCCACCAGATCCCCGCCCACTTCCTTCGGATTGACGAAATGAGTCATCCCGAATTTCTCGGCGAGCTCGCGTCGCGAGGGATTGAGATCGACGCCAATGATCTTGTCTGCGCCAACCATCCGCGCTCCCTGCACGACGTTGAGGCCGATCCCGCCGAGCCCAAAGACCACGACGTTGGCGCCCGCCTCGACTTTGGCGGTGTTGATCACGGCTCCAATGCCCGTCGTCACACCGCAGCCGATGTAACAAACCTTGTCGAACGGCGCGTCCTCGCGGATCTTCGCCACGGCGATCTCCGGCACCACGGTGTACTGAGCAAACGTCGACGTGCCCATGTAGTGAAAGAGCGTTTCGTCCCCGAGCGAAAAGCGGCTGCTCGCGTCCGGCATCAACCCGCGCCCCTGCGTCGAGCGCACCGCCTGGCAGAGATTGGTCTTTCCCGAGGTGCAGTACTCGCAGTTGCGGCACTCCGGCACGTAGAGAGGAATGACGTGATCGCCCGGCAGCAGCGACTTCACCCCCGACCCGACCTCGACCACGACCCCAGCGCCCTCGTGGCCGAGCACCGACGGAAAGATCCCCTCCGGATCTGCGCCAGACAGGGTGTATGCATCGGTGTGACAGATGCCCGTGGCTTTGATCTCGATGAGCACCTCGCCCGCACGGGGCCCCTCGAGCTGTACTGTCTCGATGGATAGTGGTTTGCCGGCTTCGTGTGCGACTGCGGCGCGAACTTCCATGGAATCCCTCCGTAAAGGAACATGGGTAC
>CBFDAN010000370.1:0-2117 GCA_965602815.1 uncultured bacterium | reverse complement strand
CACTGTTCGTCGGGGCTACCGGGTCGTCCACGTCGACGCAGGCCCGCCCCAGCCACTTCCCGTCGCGGATCTCGTTTCACACGTAGCCGAGTACGGCGAAGGGGTAGTCGCTGCAACCGGGGACGGGAGTTTCGACCTCGTTCATTCCCACTACTGGCTCTCCGGATGGGCGGGCGTGCTCGTCAAAGAAGCCCACGGTCTCCCGCTCGCCAACTCGTTTCACACCCTCGGACGGGTGAAGGACGCCGGGCGCCGCGGCGACGAGAGTCCGTCGACTCTGACGAGACTGCGGGCCGAGGACGGCGTCATCGCTCTCTCCGATTGTGTTGTAGCTTCGACACCGTACGAATTCGACGACCTGATCGACCACTATCGCGCAAGTCCCGAACGCCTCTGCGTCTCCGAGCCTGGCATCGATCACAGCCTGTTCACGCCGGGGGATCGGAACGAAGCCAGAAGACAGATCGGCGTCGGCGGCGAGCCACTTGTTCTGTTTGTCGGCCGAGTCCAGGCACACAAAGGGCTCGACGTGGCGATCGACATGCTGCCACACCTCCCAGAGGTGGTGGCCGTAAGTTCGGGCCCGACCCGCCTGATGATCGTGGGCGGTCCGAGCGGCACGGACGGCTCGCGAGAGTTTGACCGTCTCCGCGAGCAAGCCCGGGCAATCGGAGTGGCCGATCGGGTTTCGTTCGTGCCCCCTCAGCCGCACGATCGGCTCGTCCATTTCTACCGCGCTGCTGATCTGTTGGTTATGCCTTCTCGTTCCGAGTCATTTGGGCTCGTGGCAGCCGAGGCTCAGGCATCGGGGCTCCCCGTTGTTGCGAGCCGCGTCGGAGGCCTCCCCTACGTAGTTGATTCCTCGGTCTCCGGATTGCTCATCAATGATCGCGACCCCCTCTCCTTCGCTGCCGCGGCAACCGCAATCCTGAACCATCCGGACTTCCGGAGCGATCTGGCGAAAGGCGCCGTCGAATTTGCTCGTCGATTCTCCTGGTCCGCCACGGCGGACCGCCTTCTCGATCTCTACGGTGGCATCGTGGCGCAGTGACCGGAACGCGAAACATCCCGCTCGGATACTTGTCCATACGGCGTTGTGCACAAGCACCTGTGGATTGCTGTGGATTTGTGGAGAACTTCGCGGATGATGGCCAACTGAGGCCAGTAGGGGCAAAGAACGCGCCACAAGAGTGCGGAAAACTCGCCTGTACGGCCAATCACGGGGCTTGAAGCGAGTTTGCTGAATACGTAGGGTCGGCTATAGGTGGCCCAAGGTGCCGGAGCAGTCAACCCTCGTTCGGGGAAGTGCGGGGAACGTTTGCGAAGGTTCCTTGGGCCATCTGCTCACGATCCCGAGATGTCAGCATCAGCGAACGTACCGTTCCGGCTCGGATCGCCCTAGATACCGAAGATCAGCTGGCGCAGCCGGACGCGCTGCGTGGCGAACGTCTCCAGATCGACCCGCATCGAACCGAGCCTGAGCCCGCGCATCTCCTCACCGAGGTGGGTAGCGACGCGAAGCACACCATCGGTCGATTCCACGACACCGAGTCCGAGGCAGTGACCCTTGTCGTCCTGCACACCGACCAGCATCCCGTCGAGACGATCGAGATCGAATTCCTCCGGCAGTGTTGGGGCAAACACCGTCGTCTGGACTCGCCACCGCTGAAGCGGCGCAGCGAGTGCCTCGCGAAAGGCCTTCGACTGACGAGCTTGACGCTCCGTCGGCGATGGAGGAGTCGCATCGTTCGGGGGTTCTGCCGTCGTGATCTTCGCTGAAAGGAACCGTCGAAGCATGCCGATGATCGGCTCGAGTTCCTCACCTCGCTGCAGAGCGATGCCGAGGTCCGGTTGGGTCAGCTCCCAGAGGTGATACTTGAGGGTCTGACCAACAACGCCGCCAACAACACTGCTCGTGTCTACGACCACAAGATCGGCCTGGGCGCGGGCCGTCTCGACGAGGGAGGCCACCGCCACGACGTGTGGAAGGACCACGCCTTGCGGCGATACCGACCCGACGAAGCGCAGCTCCGCGGGTGGGATATCCGGATCGAGGTCCGCCGGGGATTTGATGTACTTGAGACCGACACACGCAGGCGGCCCGGCAACCGTCGACG
>CBFDAN010000369.1:0-2118 GCA_965602815.1 uncultured bacterium | reverse complement strand
CCCGCCGATGCTGTAGATTACGGCCTGATCGATCGGATCATCGAGCCGGGAGCGCTCGCTGAGGCAAAGGATTCGGATCGAAAGAAGGGCCAGGGGACGGGCGGAGAGGTGAAGGCGATGCCGACGGAGGCCCGTGAGGACGGGCCCCAGGCGGGCTAACCAAGGACGTCGTCAGGAGATTCACGCATGGCCGGTGACAAGCACCTGCGCTGCTCGTTCTGCGGGAAGTCGAAGGACAGCGTCAAGAAGTTCATCTCGGGACCGAACGTCTACATCTGCAACGAGTGTATCTCGCTGTGCAACGAGATCCTCGCTGAAGAGGAGGACCGCGAAGCGACCAGTCAGATCGCCGAGGTCCTCACGCCCGTAGAGATCAAGGACGTACTGGACGAGTACGTGATCGGCCAGGAGCTCGCCAAAAAGACGCTCTCCGTCGCGGTGTACAACCACTACAAGCGGATCAACAACCAGAGCGTCGTCGATGACGTCGAGATCGAGAAGTCCAACATTCTCCTTCTCGGCCCGACCGGTGTCGGCAAGACCCTGCTCGCCCAGACCCTCGCCCGTATGCTGCAGGTCCCGTTCACGATCGCGGACGCCACGACGCTCACGGAGGCCGGATACGTGGGCGAGGACGTGGAGAACATCCTGGTCCGCCTGCTCCAGGCCGGTGACTACAACGTCGCTGAGTGCGAACGGGGCATCGTGTACGTGGATGAAATCGACAAGATCGCGCGCAAGAGCGAGAACCCTTCGATCACCCGAGATGTGAGCGGCGAAGGAGTGCAGCAGGCGCTCCTCAAGATCCTCGAGGGAACGGTGGCTTCCGTGCCCCCGCAGGGTGGGAGGAAGCACCCGCAGCAGGAGTACATACAGATCGACACCACGAACATCCTGTTCGTCTGCGGCGGGGCATTCGACGGCCTCGAGGAGATCATCCAGGATCGGCTCGGAAAGCGGCAGATCGGGTTCGACGACTCCGAGGATCGTGCCGACGCAGACGGAGACGAGCCCCTTCAGCACGCGGAACCCGAGGACCTGCTCCGATATGGTCTCATCCCCGAGCTCGTGGGTCGACTCCCCGTGATGGTCACGCTGCATGACCTGGACGAGGACGCGTTCGTAGAGATCCTCACGCGTCCGAAGAACGCTCTCGTCAAGCAGTACGCGAAGATGTTCGAGCTCGAAGGGGTCGGCCTGACCTTCGATCCCAAGTCACTTCGCGCGACCGCCCGCAAGACCATCGAGCGGGGTACCGGGGCCCGTGGCCTGCGTGCGGTGCTCGAGAGCGTGATGACGAACATCATGTTCGAGTTGCCGTCGCGCGACGATGTGCGCGAAGTGGTGATCACCGAAGAGACCATCAACGACGACAAAGAGCCTCTCCTCATTCTCGAGCCGGAACCGAAACGTCGCGAGGCCTAGCGCCCCGTGAGTCGCGAACCCGCTCGAGATGCCACGCCACGAATCAAGCGGGTGGAGTTTGCCGGCGCGATCGGCATGGCGGGCCAGGGGCCTCCCTGTGACCTCCCCCAGGTAGCCATCGCCGGACGGTCAAACTGCGGGAAGTCGAGCCTGATCAACGCGGTCATGGGCCGGAAGAAGCTCGCCCGAGTGTCTCAGACTCCTGGCAAGACACGTGAGATCAACTTCTTCGAGGTCAACGACGAGTTCTTCGTGGTGGACCTGCCGGGGTACGGCTATGCCCGCGCGCCGGAGGAACTGCGCGAGCGCTGGCCCGCTCTGATCGACGTGTTTCTGACCGACAATCCGCTCCTCGAGGGCGTGGTGGTTCTGATGGACTCGCGTCGCGGAGTCCTGCCCGCTGACCAGCGATTGCTGTCCTTCCTCGCCGACCAGGAAACGCCTGTCCTCTACGTGCTCACGAAGATCGACAAGTTGAATCGAGCCGGGCAGCGGGCCGCCGTGGACGCCGTTCGGCGTGAGCTGGATGCCCCGGCGGACCAGGTTCTGGCAACGTCGGCCAGGACGAGGGAGGGCCTCGAGAGCTTGATCGAGAGCATCTTCGCCCTCGTCACCCCGGACCCAGTGGAGGCAAGGTGAGAGTCACGCGTGACCGGTTCATGAGGCGAACGGCGATCGGGTTCGCCGTCCTGG